>JBPCSU010000094.1:0-3293 GCA_051006815.1 Limnohabitans sp. | reverse complement strand
CAGCCCTTCGGCCGCGAACTCGTGCAGCAAGCGGCTGGTCACGTCGGGCGTTTCGTCAAAACCGGTGTCGCTCATGGGGTTGGGCAAACCGGCGTTGGGGTAGCAGCTGATAAAGGTGTCGCCCGCCACCTTGTTGAGCTCTTGGATGTAAGGGCGCATCAACGTGGCCCCCAAGGCGCAATTCAAACCAATGGCCAATGGCTGCGCGTGACGCACGCTGTGCCAAAACGCCGTGACGGTTTGGCCACTCAAAATGCGACCCGATGCGTCGGTCACGGTGCCGCTGATGATGAGGGGCAGGCGCTCGCCGCTGGCTTCAAAGAATTCTTCAATCGCAAACAAGGCGGCTTTGGCATTGAGCGTGTCAAAAATAGTTTCGACCAGCAACACATCGGCACCGCCCTCGACCAAGGCTTTCACTTGGTCGTAATAGGCGGCACGCAATTCTTCAAAGTTCACATTGCGCGCGCCGGCGTCGTTGACATCGGGGCTGATGCTGGCGGTTTTAGGCGTGGGACCCACCGCGCCCGCCACAAAGCGGGGCTTGTCGGGGGTGCTGTATTTGTCGCAGGCTTCGCGGGCAATGCGGGCCGAGGCCAGGTTCATCTCATAGGCCAAGTCGGCCATGTCGTAGTCGGCTTGGGCAATGGTGGTGGCGCCAATGGTGTTGGTTTCAATCAAGTCGGCACCGGCAGCCAAGTAGCGCTCGTGGATGTCGCGAATCACGTCGGGGCGGGTCAGGCTGAGCAACTCGTTGTTGCCTTTCACGTCTTTGTGAAAGTCTTTGAATCTCTCGCCGCGGTATTGCGCCTCGTCTAATTTGAAGCGCTGAATCATGGTGCCCATCGCCCCATCCAAGATGGCGATGCGTTGGGCCAAGATGGCCGGCAATTGTTTGGCGCGTGTGTAGGCTTGGGTCATCCCCCCATTGTAAGAAGCAGGGACAATAGCGGGTTCATGCTTTCGTCCGCGCCTCAAAATCTACGCCCCACACCTGTGAATCCGCAAGACATCTTGCGCGAGGTGTTTGGCTACAACGCCTTTCGCGGGCCCCAAGAAGCCATCGTCCACCACGTATGCCAAGGCGGCGACGCGCTGGTGCTGATGCCCACGGGCGGCGGCAAATCGCTCTGTTACCAAATCCCGGCCATTGCGCGCCAGCGTGCAGGGCATGGCATCACCATCGTGGTGTCGCCGCTCATCGCGCTCATGCACGACCAAGTGGGCGCGCTGCACGAGGCGGGGGTGGAGGCGGCCTTTTTGAATTCCAGCCTCAGTGGCGAAGAAGCCAACGCGGTGGAACAACGCCTGCGTCGCGGCGACATCACCTTGTTGTACGCCGCGCCCGAGCGCGTGACCACACCGCGCTTTTTGGCGCAGCTGGACATGCTGCACGCGCAAGGCCAACTGAGTTTGTTTGCGATTGACGAAGCGCATTGCGTGAGTCAATGGGGCCACGACTTTCGCCCCGAATACCGCGCCCTCACCGTGCTGCACGAGCGCTACGCCGGCGTGCCGCGCATCGCCCTGACTGCCACCGCCGACGCGTTGACGCGCGCCGACATCGTGGAGCGTTTGCAGCTGGAAGACGCGCAGCAGTTTGTCAGCAGCTTTGACCGCCCCAACATTCGTTACACCATCGTCGAGAAAAAAGACGCCTCGTTGCAACTGCTGCGCTTCATCCAGCGCGAGCACACGGGGCCGGACTGGCAAGACAGCGGCATCGTCTATTGCCAATCGCGCAAACGCGTGGAAGAAGTAGCCAAGAACTTGTGCGACGCCGGCATTGCCGCGCTGCCGTATCACGCAGGGCTAGACAGCGCGGTGCGGCAGAAACACCAGAACCGTTTCCTGCGCGAAGAAGGTTTGGTGATGGTGGCCACCATCGCATTTGGCATGGGCATCGACAAACCCGATGTGCGTTTTGTGGCGCATTTGGACATGCCCAAAAACATCGAAGGCTATTACCAAGAAACCGGTCGTGCTGGCCGCGACGGCCAAGAGGCCCATGCGTGGATGGCCTACGGCTTGAACGACGTGGTGAACCAGCGTCGCATGATCGACGAAAGCCCGGCCGGGGAAGACTTCAAGCAGGTCATGCGCGGCAAGCTCGACGCCTTGTTGGCCCTGGCCGAAGCCACCGACTGCCGCCGCGTGCGGTTGCTGAGCTACTTTGGCGAAACCTATGCGCCTGAGGGGGTACCTAAATACACTTGCGCGAGTTGTGACAACTGTTTGCAGCCCCCCGACATTTGGGACGGCACCGAAGCCGCGCGCATGCTGCTGTCCACCATCTACCGCATTCAGCAGCAAAGCGGCATGTCGTTTGGCGCCGGCCATGTGATGGACATCTTGCGCGGCAAAACCACCGAGAAGGTCACCCAATACGGCCACACCGCCCTCAGCACCTTCGGCATTGGCGCGCATTTCAGCGAGGTGCAGTTGCGCGGCGTGTTGCGCCAGCTCATCGCGTTGGGCGCGTTGGGGGTAGACGCACAAGCGTTCAACACCTTGTATTTGACCGAGGCCTCACGCGCGGTGCTCAAAGGCGAAGTCACCGTGCGCTTGCGGGCCTCGGTGTCCACGCCCGCCGAGCGCAAGGGCAAACGCAGCAGCACAGGCGCCAGCAAACCCGCGCCGATCGCGCTGGATGCCGCCGCCCAAACCCGCTACGAAGCACTCAAGGCCTGGCGCGCCGAAGTGGCCAAGTCGCACAACTTGCCGGCCTATGTCATCTTTCACGATGCCACGCTGGCCGCCATTGCCCAAGCCCAGCCACAGGATCTGGAAGCACTGCAAGGCATTGCTGGCATCGGCGCGAAAAAACGCGAAGCCTATGGCCATGAGGTGCTTCGCGTCGTAACCCAGGCCAAGGCTGCCGCCGAATAAAACAAGATTTATTCAAAAAGTTAATTCTTTTTAATTTGTTTTTGTAACTTATTGGGGTTTTGCAAGCTGAAGTAAGGGCGGAGTTTCTTAAAATAGCCGACCGCTTGGCACCCGCCAACGGCAATGACTTGAGGTCAGAGCCTCGCTGACAGATGGCAGGGCTCTGACCTCAATTTTTTGACTTAGGAGCTTTTATGAACATCACAGCACCCGCGTATGTGAAGAACCCCAAGCTGGTGGCTTGGGTTGCTGAAATGGCCGCCTTGTGCAAGCCCGACACCGTCTACTGGTGTGACGGCAGCCAAGAAGAATACGACCGCCTGTGCCAACAACTGGTCGACGCGGGCACTTTCAAAAAGCTCAACCCCGCCAAGCGCGCCAATTCCTTCTTGGCCTGCTCCGAC
>JBPCSU010000093.1:0-6698 GCA_051006815.1 Limnohabitans sp. | reverse complement strand
GACCTGCACCACAAAGATGCCGCTGGCGGCGGGCTTCCAGTGGCTGAAGCGCAGATTGAGGGTGCGGCAGTTCAGTTCGCGCCCCAGTTTGCGCCCGTGCACCACATGGCCGGAGATGGCGTAAGGACGGCCCAGCAACTGCGCCACCTCGTGGATCGCGCCACGGCCCATGGCCTCGCGCACGGCTGAGCTGGAGACACGCAAATTTTTGACCTCGTAGCTGTTCATGCGAGCCACATCAAAGCCGTGCACCGCACCGGCCGCGTCGAGCATGGCGTAATCGCCGGCGCGTTTGGCACCAAAGCGGAAGTCATCGCCCACCAGCACATACTTCACGCCGAGGCCTTGGACCAACACGTCTTCAATGAAGGCTTGGGGTTGTTGCGAGGCAAAGGCTTGGTTGAACGGCAACACCACGCATTGATCGACCCCGCAGGCCGCCAGTTCGTTGAGTTTGTCGCGCAGCGTGGCGATACGCGCCGGGGCGAGGTCGGGCTGTTGGTGCTGTTCGGCGAAGAAGTCGCGTGGATGGGGTTCAAACGTCATCACGCAACTGGGCACGCCGCGATGACGGGCTTCGTTGTTGAGCAGCGCCAACATGGCCTGATGGCCACGGTGCACACCGTCAAAGTTGCCAATGGTCAGGGCACAGGCCTGAGCCAATTGCGGGTGATGAAAACCTCGAAAAATTTGCATAAAAGGGAGAACGGCAACGCGCCTAAAACTGTCACGCAATAAAGGTATATTGTCAGCGATAGATGTGCATTCCCGATCGGTCGTTGAAGCAGCGAATGGAGGTGAGGTGTGAAGGTCTTGAAACTGTCTGCCCAAGGGCTCCCGCAGTCTTGGATATCGCTGGAACAAGCGGTCATTCACTACGCGGCTGACGAGGTGCGCTGGGAATCTGGCGGCGAGGTGGCGGTGTTTCATGGCGGCACCAATGCGATCACGGGGCAACAGTCCATCATCGTGGTCAACAGCATCATCGGCACCAAGGGCGTGCCCAACATCAACCCGTTTGATTTGAAGTCGGGTCTCACCAACGACAAGCTCTTTACCCGCGACCGCAATGTCTGTGCGTATTGCGGGGACCATTTTCATGAATCCGATTTGACGCGCGAACACATTCGCCCGGTGGGCCAAGGCGGGCCCAACACGTGGATGAATGTGGTGACGGCATGCAAGTCATGCAACCACCGCAAAGGCAATCGCACGCCCGAGCAAGCGCGTATGCCGCTGCTGTACACGCCGTATGAGCCTTCGTTGTGGGAGGACTTCATCTTGCGCAACCGCCGTATCTTGGCGGACCAGATGGAGTTTTTGATGGCGCATGTGCCTAAGAGTTCTCGGCTCTTGACTTAACTTTGTTTCGTTTGAGTTGGTTGTTCCAGCTGCCATTGCTGTTGCTCCGCCGAGAGGTGCATGGGCAGCTTCCTCATGCTGGGGTACCAGAAATCGTCAGCTGCCCATACCCCTCTCAGCTGTGAGTTTCTTCAATCGGCTTTCTTGCTTCGCCAGCTTCTTACTTCGCCAGTAGCTCTGCCACTGCCTGCGGATAAATCAAATGTTCTTGCGTTAACACCCGTGCGGCCAGTGTGTCTGCGGTGTCATCGGGGAGCACGGGCACTATCGCCTGCGCGAGGATGGGGCCGTGGTCTAACTCCGCGGTGACGCGGTGCACGGTGGCGCCAGCGAATTTGCAGCCGGCTTCGATGGCGCGTTGATGGGTGTGCAGGCCGGGGAAGGCGGGTAGCAACGAGGGGTGGATGTTGAGCAAGCGGCCCTCAAAGTGCGCCACAAAGCCGGGGGTGAGGATGCGCATGAAGCCTGCCAGCACCACAAGGTGAGGTTGGTGTCGGTCGATCTCGGCCATCAACGCAGCGTCAAAGGCTTCGCGCGGTTGGGATTGATCGGCGAAGGCTTTGTGGTCGACCACTGCTGTGGCGATGCCGTGTTCTTTGGCGAAGACCAAACCCTGGGCGTCGGCTTTGTTGCTGATGACGGCACTCACGCGGGCGTTGAATTGTTGGGCCCAGTTGTGGGCCTGTGCCGTGCGCACAATGGCGGCCATGTTGGAGCCGCCGCCAGAGATCAAGATGACGATGTTTTTCATTGCCTCAAATTATCACGGGACTTTGACAAAGCGCGGCTGCATCACCCCGTCAATCAACACCTGTTCGTTGAACATCGCGGCCGGCCGCACCCACAGGCCGTGCGCGCCGTAGAGCGCGCGGTAGACGGTCATGGGTTCCAACGTTTCGCTGTGGCGTGCAGTGCCCATCACTTCGTACTGGCCGCCCTTGTAGTGGCGATACAAACCGATGGGGGTTTCGAGGAGAGGGGGGAGGTCGTGGTCATTCATAGGATGGGACAATACACCCTATGCATCCAAAAGCCCTTGTTGAAGCTTGTACCGAGCTCGTTCGCCTCACCTTGAAGTTTGACCACCCGGCCGATGCCGTGGTGTCCAAGTTCTTCCGTGACTACCGTAAAACCTATGCCTTTGGCCCGCGCGAACGTGCGGCGCTGGCAGAAACCGTCTACAACGTCTTGCGCAACAAGCTGCGCTACGACCACTTTGCGCCTTCGGGTTCGGGGCCCAAAGAACGTCGTTTGGCCATTCTGGGTTTTGCCCAGCACCTGAAAGACCAGGCGCCCACCAAAGCCGCACCCAAAAACGCCAAGCACGCCAACAACCACCCGCTCGACTTTTTGATGGGGGCCTTGAACAAGCAAGAAGCCGCGTGGCTGGAAGCTTGCGAAGCAGTCAACCCCGCCGATTTGATGGAGCGTCACCGCCACAACCTGCCCGAGTGGTTGGTCGAACCCCTCAAAGCCCAAGTGGGCGATGGCTTTTGGCCTTTGGTGGAGCGCATGAACGGCGGCGCGCCGCTGGACTTACGCGTGAACACCTTCACCGACAAGCGCGCCGATGTGCAGCACGAGTTGCAACTCGCGGGCATCAAGGCTGAGAACACGCCTTTCTCTCCGTGGGGCTTGCGCATTGAAGGCAAGCCTGCTTTGTCCAACCTTGATGCCTTCGCGCGTGGCGCGATTGAGGTGCAAGACGAAGGCTCGCAGCTGTTGGCTTTGTTGCTCGACGCGAAGCGTGGCGAAATGGTGGTCGACTTTTGTGCCGGGGCCGGTGGCAAAACACTGGCCATTGGCGCCGCCATGCGCAGCACCGGTCGCTTGTATGCGTTTGACACCTCGGCCCATCGCTTGGAGGCGCTCAAGCCACGCTTGGCGCGCAGCAAACTCTCCAACGTGCATCCGTCTGCCATTGCGCACGAGCGCGATGACCGTGTCAAGCGCCTGAGCGGCAAGATCGACCGCGTGTTGGTCGACGCGCCGTGCTCGGGTTTGGGCACCTTGCGCCGCAACCCCGACCTCAAGTGGCGCCAATCGCCCAAGGCGGTGCAAGAGTTGACCGAAAAACAAACCGCCATCTTGGCCAGTGCTGCGCGCTTGGTGAAGTCGGGCGGGCGTTTGGTCTACGCCACGTGCAGCGTGTTGCCTGAGGAGAACGAAGCCATTGCCCAAGCCTTCAGCGCGGCGCATCCCAACTTTGTGCCCTTGTCGGCCGCAGAGACCTTGGCTGATTTGAAGGTCGCCGATGCAGCCAGTTTGTGTACGACAGATGGCCTGTATGTGCGTCTTTGGCCACATTTGCACGCCACAGACGGCTTCTTTGCCGCGGTTTGGGTAGCCAAATAAGGCCACCAACCCTAAAATTGACGGTTAATTTCCACGAGTTGAAAGATAGACATGTTGTTACCCAATTGGGCTTGGCTGGACGCCACGTTGAACTGGCTGAGCTACGGTTTGCTGCACTTTTCTGGCTGGCAAGTTTTCATCGCCACGATGGTGCTCACGCACATCACCATCGCCAGCGTGACCATTTATTTGCACCGCCACTCGGCCCATCGCTCGTTGGACCTGCACCCGATTCCTGCACACTTCTTTCGCTTTTGGTTGTGGCTTACCACCGCACAAGTGACCAAAGAGTGGACCTCGATTCACCGCAAGCACCACGCCAAGTGCGAGCAAGCGGACGACCCCCACAGCCCCCATGTGCACGGCATCAAAACCGTGTTGTTCACCGGCGCTGAGCTGTACCGCAAAGAAGCCGAAAACCTCGACACCCTTGAGCGTTACGGCCATGGCACCCCCGACGACTGGATTGAACGCCACCTCTACACCCCCCACTCCGTGTGGGGTGTGGCGCTGATGTTGATCATTGACTTGGCACTATTCGGTGCTTTGGGTCTGACCGTGTGGGCGGTGCAGATGATGTGGATTCCCATCACTGCAGCCGGCATCATCAACGGTGCCGCGCATTACTGGGGCTATCGCAACTTTGAGGCACCAGACGCCAGCACCAACATCTCGCCTTGGGGCATCTTGATTGGTGGTGAAGAGTTGCACAACAACCACCACACCTATCCCACGTCGGCCAAGTTGTCGGTCAAGCCCTACGAGTTCGATTTGGGCTGGCTCTACATCCGCATCTTGGAAACCTGCGGTTTGGCCACCGTCAAAAAGACACCCCCCAAACTGGCGTTTGGCGACATCAAACCTGTGGCCGATGAAAAGACCTTGGAAGCCGTGATTGCCAACCGCTACGAAGTGATGGCCAATTACGCCATCCAACTGCGTTTGGCCATGAAACAAGAGCTGGCACGCATGTCGACCTTGCCTGCTGATTCGGTGTTGACCGTGGCCAAGCGTTGGATGCACCGCGATGCCGAGAAAGTGCCTTCAAAGGTGTTGGAGCAATTGGCCCAAGCCCGTGCGGCCTTGCCCGATGTCGACACCATGGTGAAGATGCGTGAAGAGTTGCGCCAACTGTGGCTCAACACCCACCACAACCGTGCGCAACTGGCGCAAGACCTGCAAGCCTGGTGCAAACGTGCCGAGGCCAGTGGCATTGCAGCTTTGCAAGAGTTCTCGATGCACTTGCGCGCAGCGCGCGTCTAAAGATCAGTCGACGAAGCCATCGTCGACGAGCGCAGCGGCGGCTCAGTCCGCCTGCATGTAAATTTTTTGTAGCAAACGCGCCAGCGTTTTGCGTTCGGCGGCGCTCAGGCGGCTCGCGCCTTCCAAGTCCGCCACGCTGGCGGCTTGCTCTGCTTTCTTGATCAGGGCCTGTCCGCTGGCGCTGAGCCGCAAGCCCACGGCGCGGCGGTCGGTCGGGTGAGGTTGGCGCTCAATCAAGCCCCGTTTGTCCAGCTCACGCAACAGCACCACCATGTTGGGGGGCAACACATTGAGGGTTTGGCACAGCTGACGCGAGGTGACCCCCGGCCGGTGCCCGATCACCGACAGCACCGAAAAGTCGACGGTGCGCAATTCAAACGACCCGACCCCCCGAATGAAGTGCGACACCAAGGTGTGCGACGCACGGCTGGCGTTGTAGCCCAACAGGGTTTCGAGGTACTCGGTGCCCTGGCTCATGCCTTGAGCTGCGCGTCAATGATGCTGGCGCGCATGGCAAACTCGGGCAGTACCCAGGCACGCAGGGCCGCTGCGGGCGCTTGCCAGCGGGCGGCATCGCTGCCGTCTGCCGTTTCAATGCGGGTCCAGCCCCAAGCCAACAAGGCCAGCGTGGCCACGCGCAAGTAGTCGCCTGCAATCCAGCTCAGTCGCACCTGGCCATCGCTGCGTTGCGCTGCGTCGAGGCAGGTGCGGGTGGTGGCTTGCAGTTGTTCAAACAAGTGCAACACCTGGGCTTCATGTGCATTGTTTTTGGACAGGCCCTGACTCAGGTGCGCCAACATGGCCGACAGGGCTGCACCGCCATCACTGACCACTTTGCGCATCAACAAGTCGATGGCTTGAATTTCGTTGGTGCCTTCGTAAATCATGGCGATGCGGGCATCGCGCACGTTTTGCTCAATGCCCCACTCGCTGACGTAGCCATGGCCGCCAAACACCTGCAAGCATTCGCTGGCGCCATGAAAGCCTTGGTCGGTGCACGAGGCTTTGAGAATGGGGGTGATCAACGCACACCAACGTTGCGCGGCTTCGCGGTGAGCGGCATCGGGGTGGTGTTTGGCTTCGTCCAAGGCGAGGCCGGTTTCGTAGGCCAGCACACGGGCACCATCGACCCAGGCGCGTTGCGTGTCGAGGATGCGGCGCATGGCGGGGTGCTCGATGATCAGGTCGGCAGGGGCTGTGCCTTTTTCGCCTGCCATGCTTTGTGAAGCGCCCTTCGAGCGCGGCGCGCGCATTTGGCGACGCTCGTGGGCATAGGCATCTGCTTTTTGCCACGCGGCGTCGAGCAAGCCCACCCCTTGCAGGGCCACATGCAAGCGCGCGGCGTTCATCATCACAAACATGGCGTTGAGGCCGCGACCCACTTCCCCCACCAACCACGCGCGCGCTTCGTCGAAGCGCATCACGCAGGTGGGGCTGCCGTGGATGCCCATTTTTTCTTCAATGCGTTCGCAGTGCACCGCGCTGCGTGTGCTGTCGGCATAGAACTTAGGCACCAGGAACAGTGACAAACCTTTGGGGCCGGGGGGCGCATCAGGCAAACGCGCCAACACCAAATGCACGATGTTGTCGCTCAGGTCGTGCTCGCCCCCACTGATGAAAATTTTGGTGCCCGAGATGAGGTAACTGCCATCGGCTTGCGGCACCGCTTTGGTGGAGGCGAGCCCCAAGTCGCTGCCCGCATGGGGCTCGGTCAGGCA
>JBPCSU010000092.1:0-14078 GCA_051006815.1 Limnohabitans sp. | reverse complement strand
AGGCAGGACGGGTGGTTGATTTTTGGTGGGTGAATAAGCAATTCATATTCATATGAATATATTTATCAAAATCATTGATATGATGGCTCCGAATTTATTTCAGGTGCCCGGTCATGCAAATTCATTTTCTTTCTCTCGTGGGGCTATTGGTCTTGCTGCCGGGGTGCGCTCAAATCATGAGTGGGTCTGCTATCTATCACCCCTCCATCGTGACCAAGGGTGTTGATTTGCGCCAATATGAATTGGACAGGAGCACGTGTGAAAGCTTGGTTGGTCGTGAAAACAGCAATCTTGAAAGCACGAAACAAATCCATTTCAGAGAGTGTCTGATTGGAAAGGGATACAAGCTGATGAGCTAACGAATGCTTGGCTGGAGCGGGTGATGGGAATCGAACCCACGTTATTTGCTTGGGAAGCAAGAGTCCTACCATTGAACGACACCCGCGAAGTGCTGGCATTGTATCGAGGCTTGGTGTAAATTCGTTGCACCCTTTGGGGTTCTAAGGAGTGCAAGATGAAAAAAACTACAAAGATCTCACTTGTCTTGGCGCTGTGTGTGCCGCTATGGGCTGCTGCTCAGCCTTGTAACGACATCAAGGACAAAGACAAGGCCAATTACTGTCGTGCGATTGATACCAATGACAAATCGTATTGCCAAAAAATAGGCAGCAACGACACGCTGAATTTGTGCATGGGCAAAGTTGAAAACGACATCAAATACTGCCGCCGTATCTCACTCGACAAAATCAAGAAGCGATGTGAAAACAGCATCCGTTGAGGATGCTGTTTGAAGGGGCGTTGGTTGAAATTTAAGCTTCAGCCAGCGCTTGTTGCATGGCCTCGCCCACTTTGTCGAAGTAAGTATGGGCTTGCTGCGTAGGGACCAAAAATTTGGTGCGACGGTTCTTGCCTTCAAACACGGTATCGATCATGCCGAGTTCGCGTAATTGATCGAGTTTGCGATGGATGGTGGCGGGTGAGGCAATAGTGTTCAGCGCCATCGCGTCGGTCACGGTCAACGGCTTCTGCTGTGCATGGCGCACGGCAATCACCTCCAGAAGTTTCTTCGCGTCCAAATCCATGGCTGGTGCGTGTTGTCCGCCATCCAACGCATGAATCAGGTTGAGGAAGCGAAGATAAATCTGTTTGGATGGCATGGGGTAATCCCTTTGGCATAGAACGTCAGTTCTATGGATTGTATGCAATTTTTCTAAAAACCCTGTGTGTTTAAGGGTTTCGTATTAGCGCAAGACATCGCCGATACAGAGATATTTCATCTCTAAGTACTCGTCCATGCCGTGGCTAGAGCCTTCGCGTCCCAGCCCTGATTGCTTCACGCCGCCAAACGGCACGTGTTCGGTGGCGATGATGCCCACGTTGATGCCCACCATGCCGTACTCGAGCGCTTCGCTGACGCGGTAGATGCGGCCCATGTCGCGGCTGTAGAAGTAGCTGGCCAAACCAAATTCGGTGTGGTTGGCGGCGTCGATGGCTTCTTGTTCTTTGTGAAAGCGGAACACGGGGGCAAAGGGGCCAAAGGTTTCTTCGCGCGCACACAGCATGTCCGCACGTGCTTCCGCGATGACGGTGGGCTGGAAGAACTGGCCTTCCATCTTGTGCCCGCCAGCCACAACCTTGCCGCCTTTGCTGATGGCGTCTTGCACATGGCGTTCCACTTTTTCAACGGCGGCGGGCTCAATCAACGGCCCTTGCACCACGCCCTCGTCAAAGCCGTTGCCGACTTTCAAGGCTTTCACTTTGGCAGCAAACTTTTGCACGAATTCGTCGTACACCGCGTCTTGCACGTAAATGCGGTTGGCGCACACGCAGGTTTGACCGGCGTTGCGGTACTTGCTGGCCATGGCGCCTTCCACGGCGCTGTCGATGTCCGCGTCGTCAAACACGATGAAGGGCGCATTGCCACCCAGCTCGAGGCCCAGTTTCTTCACGGTGGGGGCTGATTGCGCCATCAAAATGCGGCCCACTTCGGTGGAGCCCGTAAAGCTGATGTGACGCACGATGTCGCTGCTGCAAAACACCTTGCCAATGGCAATGCTGCTGTCCCCGTCTGCAGTGAGGATGTTCAACACCCCAGCAGGGATGCCCGCACGAATGGCCAGCTCTGCAGCCGCTAAGGCCGTGAGGGGGGTGAGCTCGGCAGGTTTGATGACCACAGGGCAGCCCGCGGCCAGCGCTGGCGCCACTTTGCGGGTGATCATGGCCAAAGGGAAATTCCAGGGCGTGATGGCGGCGCACACGCCGATGGGTTGCTTCAGCACCATCAAGCGGCGGTTGTTGTCGAACTGGGGCAGGGTCTCGCCGTTGACGCGCTTGGCTTCTTCGGCAAACCATTCCACAAAACTGGCGGCGTAGGCGACTTCGCCTTTGGCCTCGGCAAAGGGCTTGCCTTGCTCGGCGGTCATGATGCGGCCCAAGTCTTCTTGGTTGGCCATCAATAGGTCAAACCACTTGCGCAAAATGATGCTGCGTTCTTTGCTGGTCTTGTTGCGCCAGGCTGGCCAGGCGGCGTTGGCCGCATCGATCGCAGCTTCGGCGTCTTTGGCTTGCAGGTTGGCCACATCGGTGAGTTTTTTGCCTGTGGCGGGGTCATGCACATCGAAGCGGCTGGCGCCCTTGACCCAGTGTCCGTTGATCAAGCCATCGGTCTTGAGCAGGCTGGGGTCATTCAACAAAGAAAGGGGCGCGGTCTTCATGTCCATGAGGGTCTCCAAATTCAATCGCGCAAGCATACCGCGCCCTCAGCATCTGTGAAGACTCTGGGGTGACACCGAAACCTATAATTTAAGGATGACTACACCCCAATTCACCGTCGCAGATATTCGTAAAACATTCTTGGACTTTTTTGAGTCCAAAGGCCACACCGTCGTGGCTTCTAGCCCGCTGGTGCCGGGCAACGACCCGACCTTGATGTTCACCAACTCAGGCATGGTCCAGTTCAAAGACGTGTTTTTGGGCACAGACAAGCGCTCGTATGTGCGTGCAGCCTCGGTGCAGGCCTGCTTGCGCGCGGGCGGCAAACACAACGATTTGGAAAACGTGGGTTACACCGCGCGTCACCACACTTTCTTCGAGATGTTGGGCAACTGGTCGTTTGGCGACTACTTCAAACGCGAATCGCTCAAATGGGCCTGGGAGCTGTTGACCGAGGTCTACAAATTGCCTGCCGACCGTTTGTTGGCTACTGTCTATCAAGAAGACGACGAGGCCTACGACATTTGGACCAAAGAAATTGGTTTGCCACCCGAGCGCGTCATCCGCATTGGCGACAACAAAGGTGGCCGCTACAAGAGCGACAACTTTTGGATGATGGCCGACACCGGTCCTTGCGGCCCTTGCTCTGAAATCTTCTACGACCACGGCGACCACATTCCTGGCGGCCCTCCTGGCAGCCCCGAAGAAGACGGCGACCGCTTCATCGAAATTTGGAACAACGTGTTCATGCAATTCAACATGGCGGAAGACGGCAGCGTCACCCGCTTGCCCGCGCCTTGCGTGGACACGGGCATGGGCTTGGAGCGCTTGGCTGCCATCTTGCAGCACGTGCACAGCAACTACGAAATCGACATCTTTGATGCCCTCATCAAAGCTGCCGCGCGCGAAACTGGTTGCAAAGATTTGGGCCACAAGAGCCTGCGCGTGATTGCTGACCACATCCGTGCCACCTCATTCTTGGTGAGCGATGGTGTGGTGCCCAGCAACGAAGGCCGAGGCTATGTGCAACGCCGCATCGTGCGCCGCGCTATTCGCCACGGGTATTTGTTGGGGCAGAAGAAACCGTTTTTCCACAAACTCGTGCCTGACCTTGTTCAACTGATGGGCGCGGCTTACCCCAACATGGCGTCGCAAGCCGAGCGCATTGCGTCGGTGTTGAAAGCCGAAGAAGAACGCTTCTTCGAAACCCTCGAAGTGGGCATGCAAATTTTGGATGCCGCGTTGGAAGGCGGTGTCAAGGTGTTGCCCGGCGAAGTGGCGTTCAAGCTGCATGACACCTATGGCTTCCCACTCGACTTGTCTGCTGACGTGTGTCGCGAACGTGGTTTGAGCGTGGACGAAGCCGGCTTCGCTGCTGCCATGGAGAAACAAAAGTCACAGGCCCGTGCTGCAGGCAAGTTCAAGATGGACAAGGCCTTGGAGTACACCGGCGCAGGCAACATGTTTGTGGGTTACGACGAGCTCAAAGCCACGGGCAAAGTGGTGGCGGTGTATGTGGATGGCAACTCGGTTGCCGAACTCAAACACGGTCAAACTGGCGTGGTGGTGTTGGACACCACCCCGTTCTACGCCGAGAGTGGCGGCCAAGTCGGCGATGCGGGCGTGTTGGTCAGCGGTTCTGCCAGCTTTGCGGTGGAAGACACCTTGAAAATCAAGGCCGATGTGTACGGCCACCACGGCACCTTGACCCAAGGCACCTTGGCCGTGGGTGACCACGTGGACGCCCAAGTCAACACAGACATGCGCGCGGCCACCGTGCGCAACCACTCGGCCACCCACTTGATGCACAAAGCGTTGCGTGAAGTGTTGGGGGACCACGTGCAACAAAAAGGCAGCTTGGTGAATGCCGAACGCACCCGCTTTGACTTTGCGCACAACGCCCCCGTGACCGATGCACAAATTCGCGAAATCGAAGCCAAGGTCAACGCTGAAATTTTGGCCAACGCGGCGGCACAAGCGCGCGTGATGGACATTGAGTCGGCGCAAAAAACCGGCGCCATGATGCTGTTCGGCGAGAAGTACGGCGAGACCGTGCGCGTGCTCGACATTGGTTCCAGCCGCGAGTTGTGCGGCGGTACCCACGTCAAAGCGACCGGCGACATTGGTTTGTTCAAAGTGGTGGCCGAAGGCGGCGTGGCCGCTGGCGTGCGCCGCATCGAAGCAGTCACCGGCGCCAATGCCTTGGCCTATTTGCAATCACTTGAAGACTCGGTGGCGCAAGCTGCAGGCGCACTCAAAGCGCCCCCCACTGAGCTCAATGCGCGCTTGGCGCAAGTGCTGGACCAAGTCAAAGCGCTTGAAAAAGAAGTGTCGGCCCTCAAAGGCAAAGTGGCTTCGGCTCAAAGTGATGAGTTGATGACGCAAGCGCTGGACATCAAAGGCACCAAGCTCTTGGTCGCCAAGCTCGAGGGCGCTGACGCCAAAACCTTGCGCGACACCATGGACAAGCTCAAAGACAAGATGAAGTCGGCCATCATCGTGCTGGCGGCTGTCGATGGCGAAAAAGTCAACATCGCGGCAGGCGTGACCGCCGACAACACAGGCAAAGTCAAAGCTGGCGAGATGGCCAACTTTGTCGCTCAACAAGTGGGTGGCAAAGGCGGCGGCAAGCCTGACATGGCGATGGCCGGCGGCACCGACGCGGCAGCCTTGCCCAAGGCCTTGGCCAGCGTGCCAGCGTGGGTGACCGAGCGCGTTTGAGCGGCATGACACACGCACGTTTTGCGCTCGTGCACAAAGGGGCCCAACAGCTGTTGGGCTTTTTTGTGGGCGCGCTGCTGGCGACGAGCGCATGGGCGCAGTTCGACAAATCACGCTGGCCTGCGGCACTGCCTACGCCACAGATCCATGCAGCCGACTTGCAAGGCAAAAATTGGACTGCGCAAGAGCTGGCTGGCAAGGTGGTGGTCCTTAATTTTTGGGCCACATGGTGCGCGCCTTGCAAGGACGAGTTACCCACCTTGCAAACCCTGCACGACATCAGCGACAGCCAAACCGTGGTGCTGACCATCAATGTGCGCGAGCCTGCCGCGCGCGCTGCACGTTACATGCAAAGCACAGGCATGACGTTTCCCGTCATCCCTGATCCCAAAGGCGAGTTGGCCAAGCGCTGGGGGGTGACGGTGTATCCCACCACCGTGCTGATGGCGCCCAACGGCCAAGCCCGCTGGCGCGTCATGGGCGACGTGGACTGGACGAGCGCACAAGCCCACGCGTGGTTGACCGAGTTGCAGCCCAACCCCAAGCGATAATTCGCACGCCTTGCGCCTCTTGCGTGGGGTGACCTGCCTTCGGGGCATCTGTGCATGTGCCGACAGGTCTCTTTCCTTATTCGGAGATCTCTTTCATGACTCTCGTGCGTCGTTCCCTTCTCAAGGGGGCCGCGGCTGCGTGCGCCCTCAGTGGTGTGCCTGGCTTTGCGCTGGCCCAATCTACTCCTCAAGCCACCCGTCGTTTCGAGCCGCAAGCCGGCCAGTGGCGCACGTTCGAAGTCACCACCCGCGTGGAGTTGGCTGACGTCAAGGGGGCGACCTCGCGCGTGTGGCTGCCGGTGCCCAGCATCAACTCCGATTGGCAGCGTTCACTGGAAAACAGTTTCAGCAGCAACGGCACCTCTCGCATGACCAGCGATGGCTCGGAAGGTGCGCGCATGCTGTACACCGAATTCGCCGCGGGTGTGACCCCGTTTGTCGAAGTCACCAGCCGTGTGCAAACGCAAAACCGTTTTGTCGACATCAGCAAGTCCAACGCACATGCGTTCACACGCGAAGACGCAGGCACCTTGCACCACTACACCCGTGCCACCCATTTGTTGCCCACCAACGGCATCGTGCGCACCACGGCCCTCAAAGCCACACAAGGCGCGAAGACCGATGCGCAAAAAGCGCGTGCTATTTACGACTGGGTCGTGGCCAACGCATGGCGCGAGCCCAAGACACGCGGCTGCGGCGAAGGCGACATCAAAACCATGTTGGAGACGGGTAACTTGGGTGGCAAGTGCGCCGACATCAACGCCTTGTTTGTGGGGCTGTGTCGCTCGGTGGGCGTGCCCGCACGCGATGTGTATGGCTTGCGTTTGGTGCCTTCGGCCTTTGGTTACAAAGAGTTGTCGGGCAACTCCGCCAGCTTGAAAGGTGCGCAGCACTGCCGCGCCGAGGTGTATTTGCAAGCCCATGGCTGGGTGGCCATGGACCCCGCCGACGTGGCCAAGGTGATGCGCTTGGAAACCCCTGAGTGGATCAAGCGCACCGACCATGCGGTGGTGCAGCCCGTGTACAACCGCTTGTTTGGTGGCTGGGAAGGCAACTGGTTGGGCTGGAACACCGCACACGATGTGGCGTTGCCTGGCAGCAAAGAGGACCGCTTGGGCTTCTTGATGTACCCCGTGGCTGAAACGGCAGACGGCCGCGCCGATTCGTACGCGCCCGATAGCTTCAAGTACCAAACCACCGCGCGCGAAATCAAGGCGTGAGGTGCGGCGTCACAGCACCATGCGTAAGCGCAGGGCGCTGTGAAACGAGCGCGCTTCTCCGGTGACGGGGTCGGTGAAGGCGATGTGCTGGGCCAGCAACTGAAGCGGTTGCTGGAAGTCTTCCGCCTCGGTGGGGCCGCGCAACACCGTGGGGTAAAACTGATCGCCTTCGATCGGTAGCCCCAAGGCATTCATGTGAATGCGCAGTTGGTGACGTTGACCTGTGACGGGCTCTAGTTGGTAGAGCCCGTTTTCTTTTGCATTGTTGCTTTCTGTTTTGAGTAAGCGCACCGTGGTTTCGCTGTTGGGTTCACCCGGCACTTCGTGCGAGCGAAAAAACTGCGCGCTGCTTTCCAGTCGGCTGCGGTAGGTCAGCGGCAGCGTCAGGTCGTGGCGCACAGGTGCCACCGCTTGGTACAGCTTGTGCACGCGGCGTTCGCGAAACAGGGCTTGGTAGGCATCACGCTCGTGGGGCACGACAGAGAACAACACCAGGCCCGCCGTCTCGCGGTCGATGCGGTGCAGTGGGCTGAGGGTGTCAATGCCGAGCTGTTCTTTGAGCTGCACCAGCAAACTGCTGCGCACATAACGGCCCGCAGGCGTGACGGGCATGAAGTGCGGCTTGTCTGCCACCACCAAATGCGCGTCATGAAACAGCACCTGTGCCTTGAACGGCAGCTCGGGTTCGCTTGGCACCCGGCGGTAGTAGTGCAGCAACGTGTGGGGGGTGTAGGGCTGTGTGACCAAGAGGGGCACACCTTGTGCGTCCAGCACCAAGCCTTCGTCAAAACGCGCCCTCCATTCTGGCGCTGACACCGCTGGAAAACGGTCACACAAAAAATCAAACACCGTTTGCCACGTGCCTGCTGGCAAAGCCACACGGCTGGCGCTCACGCCATCGCGCGCGGGCAGGTGAGGGTGTTTGTGCGTTGCAGTCACGGCACGCCGCCCCACCCACTTAGATTTTGTGGAACACCAAATCCCACACGCCGTGGCCGAGCTTCAAGCCGCGGTTTTCAAACTTGGTGAGTGGGCGGTAGGCGGGCTTTTCGGCAAAGTCGCTGGCGTCGGTGGCGGTGTTTTTCAGCAAGGCCTCAGCGCAGAGCACTTCCAACATTTGCTCGGCATAGGGTTCCCAGTCAGTGGCCAAATGCAAATAGCCGCCGGGTTTGATGTGGCGCGCCAAGCGGTTCACAAACGGGCTTTGAATCAAGCGGCGTTTGTGGTGGCGGCTTTTGTGCCAAGGGTCGGGGAAGAAGATGTGCACGCCGTCCAAGCTGTTGTCGCCCAGCATGTGGTCCATCACCTCGACCGCGTCGTGCTGCACGATGCGAATGTTGCCAATGCTTTCTTCGCCGCAGCGCTTGAGCAGCGCACCCACGCCAGGGGCGTGCACTTCACAGCACAAAAAGTTGTCGTTGGGTCGTGTGTGTGCGATCTTGGCCGTGGCGTCGCCCATGCCAAAACCGATTTCTAAGATCAAGGGTGCGTTGCGACCAAACGTGGCCGCGGCGTCTAAACGCGCAGGGGCATACGGCACCAAAAATTGAGGACCGAATTGCTCAAATGCCCGCACTTGGCCCGAGCCCTTGCGTCCTGCTCGCAGCACATAAGTTTTGATGACGCGCATGAAGGGGGCGTCTTTTGGCGTGGCGTCTGAGGGCGTGGGAGTGTCGGCGGTCGTCATGGCGGCAAGTCTTTGAATAACCCGCAATTATCGCGGTCTCAGATACCCCGTTCGAGGCCACGCCTGGACCCAGGCTTGCAGCGCATCCGCGACATGGGGGTGCGTTGAAACTTCGGGCAAGTCCAAGCAGCGTGCCGCGTGTTGCAGCGCTGCCAGCGGGTGGCTCAAGTCCAACGCCTCCGCACCATTTTGCTTGCTCAGCTTCTCACCATTGGCACCTAGCACCAGCGGCGTGTGCAGGTAGCTGGGGGTGGGCAAGTCCAATGCACGTTGCAACACGATTTGGCGGGCGGTGTTGTCGGTCAAGTCTTCCCCACGCACGATGTGGGTGATGCCTTGTGCAGCATCGTCCACCATCACCGCGAGTTGGTAGGCCCACAGACCATCAGCACGGCGCAACACGAAGTCGCCCACCTCGTGCAACACGTCTTGTTGTTGGGTGCCGAGTCGTCGGTCTTGCCACACCAAGGGGGCGGGGAGTGTCAAGTCGTCGATGACACGTTGCACATCCAGTCGCCACGCCCGTGCGGCTTTGCCGTTCAGGCCGTGACGACACGTGCCGGGGTAGATGGCAGCGTGATGGCGCGCGCGGGCATGGCCCAGCAACGCCTGTGCGTCTTCAATCTCTTTGCGCGAGCAGCCGCAGGGGTAGGCCCAGCCTTTGGCGATCAACGCATCCAGCGCGGCTTGGTAAGCCTCGCTTCGTTGCGATTGCCACAGCACCACGTCATCAGGGACTAAGCCGCAAGTGGCGAGTTGTTGCAGGATGTGTTGGTCGGCGCCGAGTATGCAGCGCGGAGTGTCCACGTCTTCGATTCGCACCAGCCATTGGCCGCCGTGAGCACGGGCGTCGAGCCAGCTGGCGAGGGCTGCAACAAGCGAGCCCGCATGCAGCGGGCCCGTGGGGGAGGGAGCAAAACGACCGATGTAAGTCAATTACAAGCGCTTGGCAGATTGGCACACCGCCAAGGCGAGTTCAAGGCCAGACACAAAAGCGTCTTCCACGCGGTGGCCCAAGTGCCAGTCGCCGCAAGTGCCCAAGCCAGTGTCCGCGTCGTATTGGTGGGACACCCCCAGTGGTGTGATGGTTTTGGCGTAGAGCCAGCGGTGCACGTCAGCATGTGCGGGCTCGGCACGGATGCCTGTGAGTTCGGCGAATGCACGCAGCAATTTGGCTTTCACGCGGGCATCGGTGTCGGTGATGTGCTCGGCTGACCACGCAGCGCTGGCTTGCACGGTCCAACGCTCCACCTTGCCACGGCCGGGCTTGGACGACTCACGCGCCAACCATGCGATGCGGTGGTGAATGCTGCGCGCGGCATTCCATTGCGGCCCGATGTGCAAGTTGGGTTGTGTGGCGTTGGGGAAGGCCAGCATCAAGGTCCAGCAGGGAGCCACATCGACTGCGGCCATGGCTTTGAACCACGCGTTGGGGTGTGCCGCTTTGTCAGAGGCTTTGAGCAAAGCTTCGGCTTGCACGGAAGGAATGGCCAACAACACATGGTCAAAGCCACTGAAGTGTTTGTCGTTGGCATGCAAGGTCCACAAGCCTTTGGCGCCGCGTTCGAGGCGGGTGATCTGGGTGTTGGCGTGCACGGCGTGGCCGAGTGGTTTGGCCCAGTGGCGTACCAGTGCATTCATGCCGGGCTTGGCAACAAAGTGCGCTTCTTTGGTGGCGCGGGCGGCTTCAAACACATGGCCCAAGGGGTCGAGCACGCGCACGGCATTGGCGCTCCACGGGCGGCAAATGTCGGTGGTGCCGGGCACGGTTTGCAAAGCCAATGAGAAGCGAGGGTCGCGCACGGTGAAGTACTGCGTGCCGTGGTCAAAGGTGCCGAAGTTGGTTTCGCGGGTGGACATGCGTCCGCCTGCGCCACGGCTTTTCTCGAACACCTGTACCTTGTGGCCAGCCTTGGTCAAAGTGCGGGCGGCAGTGATGCCGGCGATACCGGCTCCGATGATGGCGATGTTTAAGGTCATAAGGGCACTCTACACGCTGCGCGTGGTGGTTTGGAATCGGGGGTTTACCAATAAAGCAGATCGGGTGGCGGGGCGTTTGAGTTGTTTGAGCCACCACTGCAACGCGCGTCCACCGCGCTCACCTTCGCTGCCGTTTGGAATACGCCAAGCGTAACTGACTTGGCTCACACGGGGCGGGCGTTCCACCTGGCACACATGTAGTCGTCCGGCATCAACCAGCGGTTGGGTCGTTAGCTCGGGCACAAAGCCGACGCCGAGGCCGCGCACTTGGGCTTCGATCTTGCTGTGCATGTTGGGTACGGTGAACACGTCTTGGCCGGGCAGCAAGCCAATCGTCATGCCGGTGCCGCGTTGCACCGAATCGGCCACGGCCACAGCGCGGTGCTGACCAATCAGTGCATCGCTGAGCGGCTGGGGGGCGTGCGCCAAGGGGTGGTGTGGGGCCACTGCAAACACAAAACGCACACTGCCCAAGAGCTGGCTGTGAATGCCGATAGAGGCACTGCCGTCGCTTGGCACGCCGCCGACGCCCAGCGCCAAATCGGCTTGCCCGCTGGTGAGTGCTTCAAGGGTGCCCGTCAGCGTTTCGTCGCGCAGTTTGAGGCGGGTGGGGGCATTCAAAGCAAGGAAGGCTTCGCACAACTCCATCACGGTGGTGCGGTCGATGATGCCGTCCACTGCAATCGTGAACTGGCTTTCCCAACCGGTGGCCACGCGCTTCACGCGGTTGGCAATGGCGTCCATGTCGGCCAACAGGCGCTCGCCTTCACGCATCAGTTCATGGCCGGCGGCGGTGAGCAAAGCGCGCCGTGAGCTGCGGTCAAACAGCAGCACATCCAGGGCATCTTCAATCTGCCGCACCCTGTAGGTGAGGGCGCTGGGCACCACACCGATGGTGCGCGCGGCCGCGGCAAAGCTGCCGGCTTTTTCAATCGCATGCAGCATGGCCAGCGAGTCGGGGGTGAGCACGTCACGGGGGGAAGTCATGCCAAAGGGTTTGATCGTTCAAATAATTTGAATGATGCCATCAAATGCCATGCATGGCAAAAGCGCGGCGCGCGCCTAAAGTTCAGGCCATAGGAGGACACGCCATGTTGACTGTTCGCAAATCGCAAGACCGAGGCTATGCCGACCACGGCTGGCTCAAGTCGTTCCACAGCTTTTCATTCGCGCATTACTACGACCCCGAGTTCATGGGGTGGGGCAACTTGCGCGTCATCAACGAAGACCGCATCGCGCCCGGCACCGGATTTGGCACGCACGGTCATCGCGACATGGAAATCATCAGCTACGTGTTGACGGGCAATTTGGCACACAAAGACAGCATGGGCAATGTCAAAGGCATTCCTCCTGGCGACGTGCAGCGCATGAGCGCCGGCAGTGGCGTGATGCACAGCGAGTTCAACCACGCACCGCAAGAAACCACCCACTTTTTTCAGATTTGGATTGAACCCAATGTGCGTGGCATCGCGCCCAGCTACGAGCAGCAAACGGTCGAGCCCGCATCGAAACGCGGCGCTTTGGTCCGCATTGCGGGGCCTGAGGGCGCTGCCGTCAAAATTCACGCCGATGCATCGTTGTACGCGGGTTTGTTTGATGGCGCCGAAGCGGCCACGTTGACCATCGCACCAGGCCGCAAAGCCTATGTGCACCTGATTCGCGGCACCTTGCACGTCAACGGTGTGGCGCTGGCCACAGGCGATGCGGCGCTGTTGGACAACGAAACCTCGATGGCACTGACCCACGGCACCGATGCCGAGGTGTTGGTGTTTGACTTGGCACCTTGATTTTTTTCTTTCATTTCTTTCACTTTCAAAGGAACACACCATGACAAAAACTGTCGTTGTTTACCACTCTGGCTACGGCCATACCCAATTCGTCGCGCAAGCGGTTGCCAAGGGCGCCAACGCCCAACTGGTCGCTGTTGATGCAGACGGCAATGTGTCGGAAGCCGATTGGTCGGTGCTAGATGCTGCCGATGCCATCATCATGGGCTCGCCCACGTACATGGGGGGCGTGAGCTGGCAATTCAAAAAGTTTGCCGACGCCTCATCTAAGCGTTGGTTCACACGTGCTTGGCAAGACAAGTTCTTTGCGGGCTTCTCGGTCAGTGCCAGCTTGAACGGTGACAAAGGTTCGACCTTGTCTTACCTGAGCACTTTGGCTGCTCAACACGGTGGTTTGTGGGTCAGCCTTGGCATGGCTCCAGCCAATACCTCGGCCTCCACGCGCAACGATGTGAACAACCTGGGTGGTTCGGTGGGCTTGTTGGTGCAAGCGCCTTCGGACGCCGGTGCGGACAAGATTCCACAAGGCGATGTGGACACCGCCGTGAAGTTTGGCGAGCGCGTGGCCAAGGTGGCAGCGTTGCGCGGCTGATTCAGTTGGGTGTGAATCGGGGGGCTTGTCGAAAGGCAAGCCCCTTTTTCTTTGGGTAGCATCAGGGCATGAAAATCATTCAACTCCTGCCTTGGACCGACTGGATTGCGCTCGGTTTCTTTTTGTCGGTGTGGATTGGCTACGCTTTGTTTGCCAAGCACTGGAGCGATGGGCAACACTCCATCTTGGCCATGACCAACCGCTACCGCCATTTGTGGATGTTGCAAACCACCGCGCGTGATCCACGCATGTTGGACGGCATCATCACGCAGACCTTGTCAGCGACGCCCTCGTTTTTTTGCTCCACCACGATTCTGATTTTGGGCGGCTTGTTTGCCTTGCTCGGCACCACCGACAAGGCGGCCGAACTGGTGCTCGAAATCCAGTTAGCAGAGCAAACGCCCATCTGGGTGTTTGAGTTCAAGATTTTGGTGCTGGTGGTGATTTTTGTGTACTCGTTCTTTCGTTTTTCGTGGTCGATGCGTCAGTACACCTTTGTGGCACTGCTGATTGGCGCCATGCCACCCGCCGACAGCTTTGCCAACGGCGAAGGCGGGGACCGCAAACACTACGCCGACCGTGCGGCGGCGATGACGGGCTTGGCCGCCGAGACGTTCAATGGGGGCTTGCGTGCCTACTATTTTTCGTTTGCTGCCTTGGGCTGGTTTTTTTCGCCGGCCATGTTTGCGTTGACCACCATGTTGGTGACCTTTATTTTGTACACCCGCGAATTCAAATCTGAGGTGTTAAGTTTGCTTCAGGAGTGAGTGGAGCGCCCCGAGGGGTGCCTACAATCTGACGCATGTTTGTTCACCTGCGCCTTCACTC
>JBPCSU010000091.1:0-2897 GCA_051006815.1 Limnohabitans sp. | reverse complement strand
ACGCCACCTGCCCTACACCGTGGCAGACACCACCCCGCGCACCGAACCCTTGGTGCAAGCCCTCGACGTGTTGCTGCAACTCCCCCAACTGCGCATCACGCGAGTGGAATGGCAAAGCCTGTTCGAAGTGGCCGCGGTACGCAAGCGCTTTGGACTGGAAGCACCCGACGTGGCCCAACTCGACGACTGGCTGGCTGATGCCGGCGTGCGCTGGGGGCTGGACGCCCCTCATCGCGACCCCTGGGGCATCCCGCCCGAGATGCGCGATGCCGATCAAAACAGTTGGCTGTTTGGCTTGGAGCGCTTGTTGCTGGGCTACGCCATGGGCGTACCCACCGGCGCCAACACTGCGGCAGCGCCCTGGCAAAACACCTTGCCACAACCGGGTGTCGGGGGCTTGGACGCACAAGTCATCAGCAGTTTGTTGCAGTGGCTGCGGCACATACAAATTGCATTGCGCCAATTGCAACAGCCGCACACGCCTCAAGAATGGGGCGATGTGCTGCAAAAGCTGGTCGATTTGTTCTTCAAAGCCAGCGATGACAACGAACAACGTTTGCTCGAACGCGTCATGGCGCCACTCGAAACGTGGCTGGCGGAATGCCAACTAGCCCGCTTAGATTCCCCCTTGCCATTGACCGTGGTGCGCGAGCATTGGATGGCCCAACTGCAACAACCTGCCATGCAACACCGCTTCTTTGGCGGTGGCGTGCAATTTGCCACGTTGATGCCCATGCGCTCGATTCCATTCAAGGTGGTGTGCTTGCTTGGCATGAACGATGGCGATTACCCACGCAGCCAAACCCCTCGTGATTTTGATTTGATGAGCGATGGCGCCCACGCAGGCGGCACACAAAGCCATTGGCGCCCCGGCGATCGATCACGCCGCGAAGACGACCGCTATCTATTTTTAGAGGCGCTACTGTCCGCACGCAACAAGCTCTACATCAGCTGGCAAGGCCGACGCACCACCGACCATGAGTTGAAACCACCGTCGGTGTTGGTGGCGCAGCTGATGGACTACCTCAAAACGGTGTGGACCCGCGACGGAAAACCAGCCTGCGAAGCACCGCTGCAGCCCTTGCAGGCGTTCTCTCAAAAATACTTCACACGCGAATCCAATTTCGAGACCTATGCCACCGATTGGCAGCATGCGCTGACACCGCCAAAGGCTTCTACCCAACTCAACTTGTCAAACGCCCAACTGCCCAGCGCGCTGACGTTGAAGCAGTTGCAACGCTTGCTCAAGCAACCCGTCGAGGTGTTCTTGGTGGACCGCTTGCAGTTGCGCCTGGACCAACCCAATGAAGCGGCACAAGAGGTAGAGCCCTTTGCATTGACTGGTTTGGACAAGTACAAAATCAGCCAACACATTGCCCACACCGACCAGACAGAACAAGCCTTGGCACACCTGCACCTCAGTGGTCAGTTGGCTTTGGCAGGGTTTGGGGAAGTGCAACAAAACCAACTTCTGAAAGAACGAAAAACCTTGCGTGAGCAGCTCGACGCCTTGCTCACCGAATGGCCCCAACCCCTGAGCGCGCAATCTGCAAACTGGCAGTTTGCCCACCTTCACCTGAGCGCAGAGTGGGCCAATGGCCAAAGCCTTTGGTACACCAATGCCGAAGGCGCCGAATGGCTGCAAGTGGTGCTGCGTCCCGGCGCTGTGACAGAAGGTTAAAAAGAAAACCAACAAGCCCGACTCGACACCCTCAGCAATTTGTGGCTCCACCACCTGGCCGCTTGCGCCAGCGGCACACCCACCACCAGTGTGCAAATTGGTTTGGATGCCGCCGTCGAACTCAAGCCCATTGCCCCTGAAGAAGCAAAAATGCACTTGCACCAGCTGTGTCAGATCTACATGCAAGCGTGGGCAAAGCCCTTGCCCGTGGCGGCCAAAACTGCCTGCGCCTATGCCATGGCGGTGAAGGCGATGCACAAAGACCCACTGAGCAAAGCGAAGACAGCCTTTGAAGGGGCGTATCAAAAACGCGGGGAGTTCGAAGATGCACCGTCTCTTCAACGTGTCTTCAGCAACTTCAGCGATGTGACCGACGACATTCGCGAGTGGTCTGATCGCCTGTACGGCCCCATGCGCAGCGCTGCCCTCGTGACGCACCTCAGTGCCCACACCCAGGAGGTGGACGCATGAAAACGCTAGAGGCACGCACCCTCCCGCTCGAAGGCCGTCAAGTTATAGAGGCCAGCGCCGGCACTGGCAAAACCTGGACGCTGGCAGCGCTGTACTTGCGCTTGGTACTGGGCCACCAACGCACTGAGCCTTTGCTCCCCCCGCAAATTTTGGTGATGACGTTCACCGACGCCGCCACCGCCGAACTGCGTGAGCGCATTCGCCAACGCCTGAGCCAAGCCGCCGCTTACTTTGATTGCAGCGCACAAAAACGCCCGCTGCCCAAAAACCAAGAAGTCGATCAATTCCTCATTGACCTGCGCGATAGCTTTGATGATGCGCTCTGGCCTCGCTGCGCGCTGCAACTCAACTGCGCGGCAGAGTGGATGGACGATGCCGCCATCTTCACCATCCATGGCTGGTCGCGACGCATGCTGACCCAGCACGCACTGGAAAGCCACAACCTGTTTGAGCAATCACGTCTAGAGAATGCAGACGAACTCAAACTCAGCTTGGTTCAAGACTACTGGCGCAAATGGTTTTACCCCCTCGGTGCGGACACCTTGCAACACATCAACCCGCTGATTGGACAAGAACCCAGCAAACTGCTGAAAACATTGAACGACATGTGGCGCGAGCAAGAACGCACGCCACATGAAGCCGCAGCCCCCAGCATCACACCCAGCGACGCAATTGCTGCACACATGGTGTGGCAAGCCGACGTCGACAAAACCGCACAAGCGGCACGTGCACTGTGGAACAATGA
>JBPCSU010000090.1:0-2826 GCA_051006815.1 Limnohabitans sp. | reverse complement strand
CCGGTGAAAACGGCAGAAGGTTTGAACCAAGCCGCAGGCTTCCTGCGTAATGGCTTGTTCAAACGCTTGCACATCCACACCGTGCCCACCTTGCATTTTGTATACGACCGCACGCCTGAGCGCGCCTCGGACATGAACGCCTTGATCGCCAAAGCGGTCGCCTCCAAAGCGAAGGACGACTGAACATGAGCACCGCTGGGCCGTCCCAAGGTGCGAACGCCCCCTTGGGGGGCAGAGCGCTACACAACGTGAGCGAACGTGGGGGCAAGACTTCTGCGCCCCGCACCAGGGTGCAGCGCCGCCCTGTACACGGGGTGTTGTTGCTGGACAAACCCTTGGGACTCTCCAGCAACGATGCCTTGCAAAAGGCCAAGTGGTTGTTGCGTGCTGAAAAAGCAGGGCACACGGGCACGCTCGATCCGTTGGCCACCGGCGTGCTGCCTTTGTGCTTTGGTGCGGCCACCAAATTCAGTCAGCTCCATTTGGATGCGGACAAAACCTACGAAACCACCGTGCGTTTGGGCATGAAAACCAGCACGGCTGATGCCGAGGGCGAGGTGCTTGCACAACGCCCCGTCACCTGCACGGTGGGGCAAGTGGTCGAAGTGCTCGACCGTTTCATGGGCCCGATTGCACAAGTGCCGCCCATGTACAGCGCCTTGAAAAAAGACGGCAAAGCTTTGTACGAATACGCGCGTGCGGGTGAAACCGTCGAACGCGAAGCCCGCCATGTCGTGATTCACGATTTAGAGCTGCTCGAGATGCAACTCGAAGGCGATGCGCCGTTCTTGCGCTTGCGCGTGACGTGCAGCAAAGGTACCTATATCCGGACCTTGGGCGAAGACATTGCGGAGGCTTTGGGTTGCGGCGGACATTTGAGTGCCTTGCGTCGCGTCGCGACAGGGCCTTTTGTCGAATCCGATTGCGTGACTTTGGAAGACCTGACTGCCATGGATGAACCGCAACGCGAAGCGCGTTTGCAGCCGGTGGAGTGTTTGTTGTCGGATCACACGGCTGTCACGCTGGACGCCGACAATGCAGGTCGCTTTTTGAGTGGCGTGCGCCGTCGCGGTGCTTGGGCAGACCAAGACCGCGTGTGTGTGTTTGGAGAAAACCCACGCGCTTTGTTGGGCAGTGCCCATGTCAAAGCGGGGGAGCTGATTCCGGGACGATTGTTGAGTCCCCTTGAAATTCAACAAATTTTGGAAAGATCGCCTGTCAACCAGCCCGTGCTGGCTCAGCAGGCATAAAGGAAGAGAGAAGCATGAGTAAGCAAATTCGCAACATCGCCATCATCGCCCACGTTGACCATGGCAAAACCACCATGGTTGACCAATTGCTGCGTCAATCTGGCACCTTCGCTGATCACGAAAAAGTGGTCGACACCGTGATGGACAACAACGCCATCGAACGCGAGCGCGGCATCACTATTCTTGCTAAGAACTGTGCCGTGAGCTGGGAAGGTACCCACATCAACATCGTCGACACTCCCGGTCACGCGGACTTCGGCGGTGAAGTGGAACGCGCCTTGTCGATGGTGGACGGCGTGGTGTTGTTGATCGATGCGCAAGAAGGCCCCATGCCTCAAACCCGCTTCGTGACCAAGAAGGCTTTGGCGTTGGGCTTGAAGCCCATCGTCGTGGTGAACAAAGTGGACAAGCCCGGTGCGAACCCCGACAAAGTGGTGAACGCAGCGTTTGACTTGTTCGACAAACTCGGCGCCACCGACGAGCAACTCGATTTCCCCGTGGTGTACGCCTCGGGCATCAACGGTTGGACGTCGTTGGAAGAGGGCGAGCCTGGCGAGCAATGGGGCCCCGACATGTCGGCTTTGTTCAACACTGTGTTGAAGCACGTGCCACCGCAACAAGGTGACCCTGCGGCACCGTTGCAGTTGCAAATTTCTGCGCTCGACTTCTCGACTTTCGTGGGTCGTATCGGCGTAGGCCGTATCAGCCAAGGTACCTTGAAGCCCATGATGGACGTGGTGGTCATGGAAGGCCCAGACGGCAAGTCGGTCAAAGGCCGCATCAACCAAGTGTTGAAGTTCCAAGGTTTGGACCGTGTGCAAGTGACCGAAGCGGGGCCTGGCGACATCGTGTTGATCAACGGCATTGCCGACATCGGCATTGGTGTGACCGTGACGGACCCGCTGACACCCGCACCCTTGCCCATGTTGAAAGTGGACGAGCCGACCTTGACCATGAACTTCTGCGTGAACACCAGCCCCTTGGCCGGTCGTGAAGGCAAGTTTGTGACCAGTCGCCAAATCTGGGACCGTCTGCAAAAAGAGCTGCAGCACAACGTGGCGTTGCGCGTGCGCGAAACCGACGAAGAAGGCGTGTTCGACGTGGCGGGCCGCGGTGAATTGCACTTGACGATTTTGTTGGAAAACATGCGTCGCGAAGGCTACGAGTTGGCCGTGTCTAAACCACGCGTGGTGTACCGCGATGTGGACGGTGTGCGTCACGAGCCAATTGAATTGGTAACGGCCGACATTGAAGAAGACCACCAAGGCGGCGTCATGCAAGCCTTGGGCGAGCGCAAAGGCGAACTCGTCAACATGGAACCCGATGGCCGTGGCCGCGTGCGTTTGGAATACCGCATTCCTGCGCGTGGTTTGATTGGTTTCACCAACGAGTTCTTGAACTTGACCCGTGGTTCAGGTTTGATCTCCAACATCTTTGACAGCTACGAAGAGCATAAAGGCGAAATCGGTGGCCGTAAGAACGGCGTGTTGATCTCGATGGACGATGGTGAAATCTTCACCTACGCCTTGGGCAAGTTGGACGACCGTGGTCGCATGTTTGTGAAGGCGGGTGACCC
>JBPCSU010000089.1:0-4432 GCA_051006815.1 Limnohabitans sp. | reverse complement strand
AGGCAAAACTACTAACAACCGCACATGGTGAAACTTGTTTTTCAACTCTTTCTCGAGCGGCCCGACCCCACACACCACTTTGCTGCCATGCCATGGCATGGCCAGAAAACTGTCGATGTTCTTCTCATAGGAAACACGTCCAACATACAAGGCAATGGGGCGTGGCAAATCATTCAAATCAGGATGATGCTCAACGCTTGGCGCAAAGTTAAACAACTGCATGTCAACGCCGTGTGTCCAGCTGCGCAAGTTTTTGAAGCCCCAACCATCCAGCAAACGCATCACGCCATGCGTTGGAACCATCACCCCTGCAGAGGGTTGATGGAAGTACCGAAAGATGGCGTAACCGATCCAAAGCGGAATATGCAAAGCGGCCTTTAAGACCTCAGGAAAGCGCGTATGAAAGGCCGTGGTGAATGGCAAATCATGCTTCAAACAATATTTGCGAGCCGCCCACCCCAACGGCCCCTCTGTCGCCACGTGAATCGCATCGGGTTGGAATGCATCCAATTGCCGCGCCAGTTGTCCATAAGGCCGAACGGCCAAGTCAATGCCTGCATAACCTGGACAAGGTCGGGTTTGAAACAAATCCGGATGAATCACCTCGACCACATGCCCTTTGGCGCTGAGTTGTTCAACCAACTCCACCAAGGTGGTCACTACCCCGTTAATTTGTGGGCGCCAAGCGTCCGTGATGAGAGCAATTTTCATGCGACATTGACTAATTTAGGTTTTTCAGAAATGACGGGGTCAGCTTGCCAGTACAACAACGACAACTCACCACGCTCGTTCTCAACCAAAGCACTTCGACTCTCTACCCAGTCGCCATCGTTGCAATACAAAACGCCGTCCACATCTCTAATTTCTGCACGGTGAATGTGACCGCAAACCACGCCTTGATAGCCATGCTTCGCTGCCTCATGGGCCACTGCGTTTTCAAAGTCAGTCACATAGTTGAGTGCTTTTTTCACTTTGTGCTTGAGGTAAGCCGAGAGCGACCAATACGGCAAGCCCAACCTCCCCCGCATGTTGTTGATGTAGCGATTGAGTTTGAGGGTGTACTCTTAGAGGTAGTCGCCAACATAGGCCAACCACTTGGCTTGTTGCACCACCGCATCAAAGTAGTCGCCGTGGATGACCCACAACAAACGACCATCGGCTGTTTTGTGCACCGCCTCATCGAGCACTTCGATGCCACCGAAGTGATGGTCTAAAAAGTGTCTTGCAAACTCATCGTGGTTGCCAGGCACATAAATCACCCGACAGCCTTTGCGCGCTTTGCGCAACAGTTTTTGAATCACATCGTTGTGCGCTTGCGGCCAGTACCAACGGCGGCGTAATTGCCAGCCATCAATGATGTCGCCCACCAGATACAGGTAGTCACTGGTGTGCTCCTTCAAAAAATCCAGCAGGGCTTCCGCTTGGCATCCAGGCGTACCCAGGTGCAAGTCTGAAATAAAGATGGCTCGGTAGTGCATCAAACACCCAAGAAGTGTTTGCGATAGCGCGGTGGCATATCGTTGATCTTCATCAACATAGGCAAATCTGCGGTATTGAAATCAGGATCCCATGCCGGAGCCCCCAAAACCTTGGCACCCAAACGCAGATAGCCTTTGATCAGCGCGGGAGGTTCGAACGCAGGATTCACCTCCCATTGGTCAACGGGCAAGGCCAGGCGTGGCGTCACTTGGTTTTCAATTCCTGCCAAGTGCGTTGTCTTGAGTTGGTGCCAAATGCTGGCCGCCACCTCACCGCTGACCACGCCTTGGTGCAACATGGGAATGCTGGCGCAACCGATCATCACATCCAATTTGTTGCGCACCATGAATTCGGCTAAGGCACCCCACAACGCCATGATCACCCCGCCATGGCGATGCTCAGGATGTACGCAGCTACGTCCCAGTTCAACCATACGTTCGCGATATGAGCGCAAACGGGTCAAATCAAATTCCAAGTCTGAGTAGGTGCTACCAATGCGCTTGGCTTGTGCGGGCGTCAACACACGATAGGTCCCAATCACTTGCGAAGTGACATCATCACGAATGATCAGGTGTTCACAAAAGTCATCAAACAAATCGATGTCATGACCAGGGATGCTGTCTTTCAAACGTGCACCCATCTCAGTGGCGAAGACGTCATAGCGCAAACGTTGCGCCTCGCGCACCTCGTCTTGGTGCTTGGCCCACTCAACAATCAGACTGGGGCGGGTTTCAGTTTTTTGGGCAGGGACAGAATTTTTTTGAGCGTCAGAATCGTGTCGATGAAGTGACCCCCGTGGCACATCGATGAACGACAGCGGCATGGTGGGGTTTGGCAGTTCTTTCATAGTCTGTCCTTAGTTGATCAATGCCGCTGATTCTTCACAGCTGATGTGAATGAACCAAGAAGGTTGCATGAAATATTCATGACACACCACCTGCAATGTTCATCAATTTGTCATGAGCCAGACCTATGCTTATCAGCCAACTATGCTGATCAAATACCTTCGACTTTTATCTGCCTTCGGCCAAGCCTTTTGGATTCTGTGGATTCAATTTCCCAAACTCAGCAAAGAACACAAGCTGCTCGCCATTCAAAAGTGGTCACAAAAAACTCTGGGCATTCTTGGCATTGAAGTGATTCACGGCACATCGCCAGATGCACGCAAGAGCTCGGCCACCCCCTTGCTGGTGGTCGCCAACCATGTCTCATGGGTTGATGCATTGATCATTCAATCAATTCAGCCCAGCATCTTCGTCGCCAAATCTGAAGTTCAAAAATGGCAGGTGGTCGGCAACATTGCCACTGCATGTGGCGTGATCTTTGTCGATCGCGGATCTCCCAGCTCAGCACGCCGCATGGTGGATGCCGTGTCTAGTGCGCTCCACCATGGCTACTGCGTGGCCGGATTTCCCGAAGGTACGAGCAGCGAAGGAACATCCGTCAGCTTGTTTCATGCCAATATTTTTGAGGCAGCGATCCATCACCAGACACTTGTTCAACCTTTGGCCATTCGGTACACCCAGCCACACACAGGCGAGTTATGCATGAAAGCCGCTTTCATCGGTGACATTGGCTTTGTGGCGTCCTTGCATCAAGTGATCACGGCCAGCGGCATTCATGCGAAAGTTCATGTGGGCGACATGCTGTCACCACACGGTCATTCACGACGCACATTGGCACATTTGTCTCACCGCAGTGTTGCCAGTCAACTCGAACTTCTCAGCGTGTAAACGTCATCACCCAACTTGGCAAACCTGTCGCCAACAACGGCAGCCAAGAGATGGTCAAGGTCCCCACAAAGATCGCCAACAAGGCCGGTGCAACTGATGCCGCCACCGAGCGAAGAGGTTGCTTGAACACGGCCGAGGCAAAGTAGATATTCATGCCTGCAGGTGGACACAAAAAGCCCATTTCCATATTCGCTAAAAAGATGATGCCGAAATGAACCGGGTCAATGCCATAGCTGATAGCCAATGGCAACAACAAGGGCACCAGCACCACGATGGCAGCATAAATTTCCATCAATGCACCGGCGGCAAACAAAAATACATTCAAGGCTAGCAAAAACAACCACTTGCTTTGCGTGACGCTTTGCACCCATTCAGTGGCGAGGTCAGGGATGCCCGCGTCGACCAGGTAATTGGTCAAGCCCAAGGCCATGCCCAGAATCAGCATCACCCCCCCAATGATTTGTGCGCACTGCGACAAGGCGTGCAACAACTGCTTCGCGTCTAACTCGCGATGCGCCCACGCTTGCGTCAACACAGCGTAGATGGCTGTCAATGCGGCGCTCTCTGTGGGTGTGGCAAACCCGCTGCCCAATGAACCAATCGCCACCACAGGCGCAAGCAGCTCCCACTTGGCATGCCAAGCAGCGGCACACAGCACATGTCGGTTCGTATCAGGCTGAAGTCGTGACACCTCTGGGCTCGTCCCCCCATGACGCAGATAACCGCCAAAAATAAGCAGACACACCACCATCACCACCGCAGGCACCACGCCGGCCAAAAACATCGTATTGATGGGTACCCTTGCAATGATGGCGTACATGATCAAGGGAACCGAAGGCGCCAACAACACCCCCAGGGCACTGGCACTGGTCACCAAGCTGATGCCCTTGCGCTCAGGGTAGCCCACATCGCGTAACAAGGGCAGCAGCAAGCCCCCCAACGCCAAAATGGTGACGCCACTGCCGCCCGTGAACGCAGTGAAGCAAGAGCACAACACCGTTGCAGCAATCACCGTCCCCGTCTTCCCGCCACCAAACAACGCGACAAAGACAGCGCCCAAACGCTGCGCTGCGCCTGTTCCCGCAAACACCAAGCCAGCCAAGGTGAAAAGAGGCAAGGCAGGTAACGACGGGTTCACCGTGATCTGGTAATGCGACAGCGCAATCGATGCCAATGGCAAACCGTCTTGCCAAAACAAGGCGAGCGCCAAGCCTCCCAAC
>JBPCSU010000088.1:0-5271 GCA_051006815.1 Limnohabitans sp. | reverse complement strand
GTACAAAATCTCAACATGCAGCTTCATGGTGTTGTTCTGCCCGCGGATATGGCCCGACACCACCGACACCGAGCCGAACTCACCCATGGCGCGTGCATTGCACAAAATCACGCCGTAAATCAAACCCCATTTGATGTTGGGCAGCGTGACATACCAGAAGGTTTGCCAGCCTGTGGCGCCCAACACAATGGCCGCCTGCTCTTCTTCGTTGCCTTGTGCTTGCATGAGCGGAATCAGCTCGCGTGCAATGAAGGGGAAGGTGACAAACACTGTGGCCAACACAATGCCTGGTACCGCAAAAATAATTTTGATGTCGTGTTCTTGCAGCCAAGGTCCAAACCAGCCTTGCGCGCCAAACATCAACACATAAATCAAACCCGCCACCACGGGGGACACGGAGAAAGGCAAATCCACCAGCGTGGTCAAAAACGCTTTGCCAGTGAACTCGTACTTAGCAATGGCCCAAGCTGCAGCCACACCAAACACCAAATTCAGAGGCACCGCAATCAACGCGGTGAGGAACGTCAAACGAATGGCCGACCAAGCATCGGGTTCTTGCAAGGCCACCCAATACGCCTCAAAGCCTTTGCGCAACGCTTCGGTGAACACGGCAGCCAAGGGCAGGACCAAAAAGAAAAACATAAAGGTCAACGCCAAACCAATCAGGCTGTAACGCACCCATGCAGGTTCAGTGGTGCCGGCGCGTGCGTGGTGTGATGAGGAAGTCACTGCGGCACTCATGCTGGGGCTCCTGTGTGGCGGCGCTGCCAGGCTTGCAACGCATTGATGACCAACAGCAAGATGAAGGAGATGACCAACATCACCACCGCCACGGCTGTAGCGCCGGCGTAGTCGTATTGCTCTAACTTGCCAATGATGATGAGCGGCGTGATCTCAGACACCATGGGCATGTTGCCTGCGATGAAGATGACCGAACCATATTCGCCAATGGCACGCGCAAAGGCCATGGCAAAGCCCGTCAACAGCGCGGGGGCGATGCTTGGGAAAATCACGCGGCTAAAAGTTTGCCAACGGGTCGCGCCCAAGCAGGTGGCCGCTTCTTCAAGCTCTTTTTCTGCATCTTCCAACACGGGTTGCACCGTACGCACCACAAACGGCAAGCCGATGAAGATGAGCGCAATCACCACCCCGTTGGGATTGAAAGCCAATTGAATTCCCAGGGACTCCAAATACTGTCCCACCCAACCATTGCCCGCGAGCAGCGCCGTCAGCGATATACCGGCCACCGCCGTGGGCAAGGCAAAGGGCAAATCGACTAAGGCATCGACCACCTTCTTGCCAAAGAAGTTGTAACGCACCAGCACCCACGCCACGAGCAAGCCAAACACCACGTTGACCAAAGCTGCAATCAGCGACGCGCCAAACGTGAGGCGATAGGACGCCAGCACGCGCGGTCCGGTGACGGCGGCCCAGAATTGGTCCCACGTGAGCGTGAAGGTTTTGAAGATCAATGCCGAGAGCGGGATCAACACAATCAAGCTCAAGTACGTGAGCGTGAAACCCAAGGTGATGTTGAAGCCAGGAAGCACACGCGCTGGCCGGTGGCTGCGCGCCAGGGAAAACAATGCCATGAAAAATTACTTCACCGTATAGATCTTGTCGAACTGACCACCGTCATTGAAGTGCACTTTTTGTGCTTCGCCCAGTGAGCCGAAATACTCGCTCACGGGGACCAACTGAATCGGTTTGAAAGTGGCAGCATATTTCTTCAGCAAGGCAGGCGAACGGGGACGCAAAGCGTGCTTGGCCGCAATTTCTTGCGCTTCGTCAGAGTACAGGTAGTTCAAATAAGCCTTGGCCAATTCGCCTGTGCCCTTCTTGTTCGCGGTGCGTTCCACAACCGCCACAGGGTTCTCCGCAATGATGCTGACCGAGGGGTGCACGGCATCAACTTTTCCTTCGCCGAATTCACGGTCCACCGACACCACTTCAGATTCAAACGTCACCAGCACATCGCCGATGTTGCGTTGCAAGAAGATGGTGGTGGCATCGCGGCCCCCCTTGGCCAACACGGGCACGTTCTTGAAAATCTTGCCGACGAACTCAGCAGCGCCTGCATCGTTCATGCCCTTTTTGCGCGCATACGCCCATGCAGCCAAATACGCCATGCGGCCATTGCCACCAGTTTTGGGGTTGACGATGATCACTTGCACGCCGGGCTTGGCCAGGTCGTCCCAGTCCTTGATGCCCTTAGGGTTGCCGTTACGCGTCAAGAACAACATGGTGGACGTGGTGGGCGCCGCGTTGTTAGGAAACTTCTTTGCCCAGTCTTTGGCGACCACGCCTGTGCCCGCCAAAAATTCAATGTCGGTGGTGGTGTTCATGGTGACCACATCGGCCTCTAAGCCATCGTTCACCGCACGCGCTTGCGCGCTAGAGCCACCGTGGGCTTGGTCAATCTTGATGTCTTTGCCTGTGGTCTTTTTGTAGTGAGCGACAAAGGCTGCGTTGTAGTCTTTGTAGAACTCACGGGCCACGTCATAGGAGGCATTCAGCAAAGTTTGTGCAGACGCCAATGAGCAAGCGGCCAACAACGCGGCGGCCAAAGTGGTGTGCAGAATTTTTTTCATACCGTTTGAAACTCCAAAGAAGGGGTAGATGCCGCGGGTATCGCGAACTTGAAAACCAACGGTGCGTCAACCAACGATTGCAGCAGGGCCAAACCCAACGGCCAAGCACCAAAACCTGAATCAATGTTGATGTGGCCAGCGTTTTGCAAACGCACAAACTCGCTGCCCCACGAGCGTGCATACGCCCCTGCGGTTCGCACGGGACAATACGGGTCGTTGCTACTGGCCACCAACACACTGCGATAGGGCAATGCCTGATAAGGCACAGGGGCAAAGTCCACCAAAGGCGCACGACGCTCAGGGTCAGCCGGTGCTACCAGCAAAGCACCATGCACACGCGCCACAGCCTCCGGCGGCAAATGCGTCGACGCAATGCAACCCAAGCTGTGTGCCACCAACACCACGGGGCCGGGTTGGGCCAGCACGGTCTCTGCAATGCGGCTCACCCAGGCGCTGCGGGTGGGTGAAATCCAGTTGTCTTGTTGCACACGCACCGCGCCCACGATCGACTCTGACCACAGGCTTTGCCAGTGGCCAGGGCCAGAATCGCGCCAACCGGGCACGATGACGATGGAGGGTGTTTGAGACATGGCCGCGATTGTGGGTGGACATGCGCCAATCTCAAACGACTCTTTATTTGTTTGTTAATTACAGATCCATATAAAGAAAAAAGCCCGCAAACATGCGGGCTTCCAGAGGGGGCCACTTCTTTACAGAATTTGTGCGGCCTCTTCGAAGGCCAAACGGGGGCCACGTGGGTGGATGCCCGCTGGGTCTGCTTCGCCCAAGTTGATGAGGAAGTTGACCTTGAAACGACAGTCTGGGAAGAACGCGTCGTTCACAGCTTGTGGGTTGAAGCCCGACATGGCGCCACTGTCCAAGCCCAAAGCACGTGCGGCCAAGATCAAGTAAGCGCCTTGCATGCTGCTGTTGCGCGCCGCGGTGGCTTCGGTCATGGCAGGGTTGGCGTCAAACAACGGCTTGGCGTCGTAGCCAGGGAACTGGGTGGGCAGGTGTTCGTGGAAGCGGGTGTCTTGCGCCACGATCACGGTCACGCCAGCGCTTTCCACTTGCGGCACGTTGCCGGGCATCAACGCAGGAATCAACTTGGCTTTGGCTTCTGCGGTTTTCAAAAACACATAGCGTGCTGGCTGTGCGTTAAAGGCGGTGGGACCCCACTTCAGCAAGTCGTACAACTGGTGAATCTGTGCATCGGTCACAGGCGTGGGTTTGAATGCGTGCACGGTGCGCGCTTGGCGAAACAGTTGATCGAGGGTGGCGTCGTTGAGGACGGGGTGAGACATGACAGATTCCTAAAGCTGAAATAAAAACGGGAGGTGGCGATGATGCCACGCTCCCGTCTTTCAAAAATCAGGCTGGCGAATGACCATCACTTCTTGAGGTAAATCTGGTCGAAGCTCGCGCCGTCGGCAAAGTGGTCTTGGGTGGCTTTGGTCCAGCCGCCAAACGATTTGTCGATGGTGACCAAGTTGAGTTTGGGAAACTGCTTGGCATATTTGGCTTGGGCCTTGGGCGCTGTGGGGCGGTAGAAATTTTTGCCAGCAATGTCCTGGCCTTCATCGCTGTAGAGGTATTCCAAATACGCTGTCGCCACGGCACGCGTGCCCTTTTTGTCTGCATTTTTATCGACCACCGTCACAGCGGGTTCAGCCAAGATGGAGAGAGAAGGCACGACCACATCAAACTTGGCGCCGAATTCTTTCTCCAACAAATACGCTTCGTTTTCCCAAGCGATCAGCACATCACCTTGGTTGCGTTGTGCAAAGGTGATGGTGGAACCACGGGCACCGGTGTCGAGCACAGGCACGTTCTCGTAGAGTTTTTTCACGAAGCCTTTGGCCTTCGCATCGCCACCGTATTTGCGCTTGGCAAATTCCCAAGCGGCCAAATAGTTCCAACGTGCACCGCCCGAGGTTTTGGGATTGGGCGTGATGACGCTGATGCCGGGCTTGACCAAGTCGTCCCAGTCTTTGATGCCTTTGGGGTTGCCCTCACGCACCACCAAGATGATGGTGGAGGTATAGGGCGAGCTGTTGTGGGGCAAACGTTTTTGCCAATCTTTGGGAATCAGTTTGCCATGCTCGTGCAACGCATCGGTGTCACCGCCCAAGGCCAAGGTGGCCACATCGGCGTCCAAGCCATCGATGATGGAGCGGGCTTGCTTGCCAGAGCCACCGTGCGATTGCTTGATGGTTGCGTCTTGGCCCGTCTTGGCTTTCCAGTGTTTGGCAAACGCTTGGTTGAACTCGACATACAACTCGCGCGTGGGGTCGTACGACACGTTGAGCAAGGTGACAGGCGCGGGTTGCGCCGAGGCAAATCCTGTTACCGCCAGCAGAGCAGTGCCTGCAAGCGTTTTGAGAAATTGGCTACGTTGAATCATTTGGTTCCCTTTTGAATCCAGCAATATTTGCGATGTATGGATTCTTAGCGCAGACGCACTAAAAGGGAACGACAGAGTTTTTGGTTGTTAATAACCAAAACATCTAAACCATGTTTACAGCGCGTTCAAAGGAATCTTCAAGTAAGCCACACCGTTGTCTTCTGGCGGCGGCAACTCACCTGCTCGGATGTTGATTTGTACAGAAGGCAAGATCAAAACGGGCATGGCCAAGGTTTTGTCGCGCGCGGTACGCAGTTGAATGAAGGTGGCTTCATC
>JBPCSU010000087.1:0-10284 GCA_051006815.1 Limnohabitans sp. | reverse complement strand
CTGCTCGTCCACGCAAATGCCGCCATGTGTTGCAGGGCATCAAATGCGGGGTCATTTCCCAAAAAAGGTGCGAACAACGCCAAGGCTTGCAAGGCAGCCAATCCCATGCAAGCCCACGAATACGTTTTTGCCGCACCGGTTTGAAACGGTCGGTGGCTAAATGCAGCAGACAAACACGCGCTGCCTTGCCACAGCACCAAGGGTGCAATGTATCCCCACACGCCTTGCCATTTGGGGTCTAACCATTCGAGGTGCAATGCAACGGCGCAGCACACGCCCAGTGCGATGACGCAGGCAAACGCGCCCATGCCAAGCCACCACGGGTTAGCCCAGTTGTGATGACGAGGCGCTGACTCTGAGCCCTGCGCCAAAGCGACCTGCGCCCATGCCATGTGCACCACGGCGGGTAAGAAGCCCAACACGCGCAGTAGCGCGGTCATCCACCCGGTTTCTTCTGCGCCATACAAGCGCTGCCATACCACGAAGATGGCGGTGGCCAACAACGCGTCCACCAGCGTATGCGCCATGCGCAATGGGGTGCTGCGTGTGTCGCCTTGAGGCGTGTCAGATGAAGATCGGTCAACGCAAGGTTCTTCTTCCGCAGAACCCGACGAGGCGCCTTGAACGTTCATCCGCGCGTGCCAGGCTGGTAGCAGCCAAGTAGCGCCCAAGGCATAACCCAGCAGAGCAGACATGACCAAGGTGGGGCCGGTCCACCCGAGCGAGTCCCCGAGCCACACAGCAACTAAAGCGGTGAGCGCTGCCGTGAGGGGCGGCAGCACACGCACGGCAGCTTGCTGCCAGCGGGTTCCCGCACGCAGGGTGAAGCTTTGCGCCAACATCCAACCCATTTGGCACAACGCCAGCAACCCCGCCCAAAGCAAGGCCGGCCAAAGCGCCAGTTGACTAAAACCCACGGCCAGTGCCGCAACGGGCAACAGGCTTAACCCACGCAGCATGCTGCCACGCCACGCGCGCTGTGCGGCGATGTGTGCGGGTAAATATTGATTGGCCAGCAAGCCCAGGTTTGACTGAGCCAATGCCAAGGTCATCCAGAAAAACCCAATTTGACTGATGACCGAAAACTCACCTACTTCTTGCGGTGAGAACAAGCGCAGCATGAGCAGCGCAAACACCACCTGTGTGGCAAATGCAAGCAGGCTGGCCAGGGCCACGGTGCGCGTGGTTTTCATACGATGTGCAGGTGTTTCCACAGGGGCAGAGCTTGCAGCAGTTGCGGCCATGCGAGGGTGCGCATGTCTGGCACCCCGTACGGGTAGGCCTCCAACGCGCCACCAAAGCTGTGTGGCCAAGTGCTGGGGTCATCGCGCAGCACATGAAAATTGGCATTGTGGTGTGCGGCAAAGTAGCGTACCCAGGCGTAGTCGTTGGTGACCACGGGTAAGCCGACGGCGCAGTATTCCAATAACTTGGTGGATGTTTGCTGGTTGTACGGTGCGCTGTTGCTGACCAGGTTCACCCCAAAGCGCGCACGGCGCAATTGGCTAGGCACTTGCGCGTGCGGCACGCGTCCGGTGCAGGTGACGGAGGCGGGCAGTTGCAAGCGCAATGCATCAGGCACATCGCCCACCAGCAGCAAGGTGCGACCCGCCTCATGGATGCACTGCAGCAGTGGCAAGAACGGAATCAAACGGTGCATCTCGCCTAAAAAAACCAAATCAAATTCGTTGGCGGGAATGCGTGCGGGCGCGTCATCTGCGTAAGAGGGGGCAGGCAAGGCCGGTGCCGCTGCATCAAAAAATGTCTGCGCCACACCCATGTCACGCAGTGCAGAGGGCACGCCATCGCTGAAGCCCATGCGTTCGCGCACCCAGCCGTTTTGAAAAATTCGGTAGTCGGGCTTGGGTTGCGTCCAATGTTTGACCACGTCTTTGAGCCACGCATGAGGTGGCACAGAAGCCGATGCATATTCGTGGATGTGAAACGCGTGCTTGAGTCGCCTTGCCTCGGCATGCAGCACGCGTCCACACATCCACCACACCACCTGCGCATTCACTGGAACGGTCGCACCGGTGTCATGCACCACCGCCTGTTGGCCACGGGCTTGGATGAAGGCCGCATACGCATCCAGCTCTGGCAAGTACGCGGGGCCATTGCGCACAAAGTGAACGGTGACAGAGGGCTTCAGCATGTGCGCAACACCTCTTGCCAGTTGTTCACAAACCCATCAATGTGGTGGCGCGCCACGATGCGTGCCATGTCTTCACGCACCTGTTGTTCAGGCAGCGACAACACCGTCATCACGGCTTCTGCCAGTGAGACCGGGGCATCGCCGCGCGCTAGCAGGTAGGGGGCGTCGAGGTCGTACAACTCGCGCATGGCAGGGATGGGCAGCGCCACGCAGGGCACGCCGCAGGCCAGCGATTCGAGTGCGGTCATCGGGCAGCCTTCGTAGCGCGAGGTCAGCAACGTCATTTGCCAAGGCTTGTACAAGCTCTCACCGCTGGGGTGTTTGCCTAAAAAATGCACGCGGCCTTGGTACATCAAGTCCATGCCGTCGTGCACGATTTTGCGGTGCAGCGGGCCTTCGCCCACGATGCCCAGCTGCGCTTCCTCTGGCAAGTGACGCAAGGTATCGAGCAACAAGTGGGGGCGCTTCTCGGCAGACAAACGGCCCACATAGCCCAGCAACAAGGGCGGAATGCCGTCGCCACCGTGTCCGGCATGCACATGAATGGCCTGCCCTGCAGGCAGGGGGGCGATGCCGTTGGGCACCACTGTGCAGCGCTGACTTTGGCTCAGAGAGGTGAAACCGAGCAACGAATCTTGCGTGGTGCGCGACACGCACACAAACTGGTTGACTTGTTTGTAGAGCAGTTTGAGCCACAGCTTTTTCATCACCGACGTGCCGGCTTCGTGCAGCACATCCAGCAACGGGCCGTGCACCCAGCTCACCAGCGGTTTGCCGGTGATCGCTTTGAGTGCGGCCCCGCAATAGGTGGGGCCAAAGTTGTGGGTGGCCACGAGCACATCATGGCGCTTGGCAGCGTCGACCAACGTGGTCCATTGCGTTTGTCGCCATGGAAGTGTGGTGACTTGCCAGTCTTGCGCCTGTAACGCCTCACTGAGCGTGCGCGTCATGGTGTGCACGCCTCCCCAACTGGGTTCTTCGAGCAAGAGGATGCGACGCGTGCTCATGCGGGGTGAGTCATGTGGTGTGAAGTCGAATCAACGGGCACCAAAACCCGTGAACACCGTTTTCACCGTTTTGGCGGCGATCAGCAAGTCGAGTGAGAGCGAGTAGTGCGCGACGTAGTACAGGTCATAGCTGAGCTTGACGCGTGTGCTGTCTGCACTGTCGGCGTAGCCTTGCTGCACTTGGGCCCAACCGGTGAGGCCGGGGCGTACCAAGTGACGGTAGGGGTAGCTGGGAATGGTGGCCGCAAAGTCGCGCACAAACGCTGTTTGTTCGGGACGCGGCCCAATCAAACTCATATGGCCCATGAGCACGTTGAACAGTTGAGGCAACTCGTCCAAACGGCTGCGGCGTAAGAAGCGACCCACGCGCGTGATGCGAGGGTCTTCGGCTTGTGCAAAGTGCACCCCAGGGGCTTGCAAGCCGTGCACCATGCTGCGGAATTTCCACAGCGTGAACACCTGGCCATCGCGCCCCACACGCGGTTGTGAATACAAGGCAGGGCCCTTGGAGTCGTAACGCACGGCCAATGCCACGCACGCAGCGATGGGCAACCACACGGGCGCCAAGGCGAGCACGGTGGTGACATCGAGCAAACGTTTGACGCGGTCATAGCCGGGGTCGTTGTCGATCTCCCACAAGGTGTCAGCGGCCGTGGGCAGCATCTTGCGGCCACTGGTCAGCTCGGTCACGGCTTCTACGCTGTACAGGCGCAGGTGTTGCATCTTCAACTCGCCCAGCAAGCGCGTGCGTTCGTCGGTGGTGCGCACATGGCGGTCCAACACCAGCCCCTCGCAGGCGGGTAAGGGTGTGTCGCTGTAGGGGTTCCAAGGTAGCAGTTGCACGTTTTGTGGGTCGAGTGTTTGGGGCGTCAAGCAAGCCGCCAGCTGTGCGGGCACGTTGGCGTCGATGTAGACCAAGCGCAGTGCACGGTGTTTGACGTGGCGACGATAGCCCCACCACAGCCACAGCGTGGTGGCTGCATACGCCCACACCACGGCAGCCCGTGAATAAGGTTGTTGCAGCAGTGCAAAGCCCAGCGGCGTGAACAAGAAGGGGGCCGAGGTGGACACCCACAACACACCACTGCGCTCCGCCACAGGCAGATGCGACGCGCGCATCAGCAAGTGCGCAGCAATGACATAAGGCAGCACACACCACCACAGCGTTTCGCCAAATTGGTAGGTCATCACGCCGGCATCTTCAAACAACTGCGCAGCCATGAGGCTGGGAACCAGCAACCACACGCCCCACAGCGCCCAACTTTGCAAAGCATCCACACGACGCACAGAAGCAGATACCAAACCCGCATGGTGGTGTGTGCGTGTCTCGTCTGCGGGCGGTGTGTGCGCTTGCGCGGTCTCGTGAATGCATTGGCGATACACCTGCATCACGGCTTCGGCCATGTGCGTCACTTCGAAGGTGCTGTCGAAGTACTGCAGAGCGGCGCGGCCTAAGCGTTTGCGCAAATAAGGCTCGCGTGCCAAACGCACCAGTTGTTCGGCCACAGCATCTGGCGTGTTGGCGACCAACACGCCTTCTTGGTTTTGTGTGATTTGTTCGCGAATGCCAGGCAAGTCACTGGCCAGCACGCACAAGCCAGCGCGCATCGCCTCGAGCACGGTGATGGGCATGCCTTCGTGGTCAGACAGCAGCACGCACACCTCGTGTTGTGCCAGTAACGCGGGCACGTCTGCCACATCGCCGGCCCAGGTGATGTCGGTCAAGTTGAGTGCGGTCGCTTGCGCTTTCAGTTGCTGCGTGAGGGGGCCATCGCCTGCGAAGGTGACTGGCAGTTCGTAGCCCAACACATCGCGTGCTTTGGCCAAGGCTTGCAACAGCAAGTCGTGGCGCTTGGGATGTTTAGTTCGCGCCACCATGATCAAACGCGGCTGTGTGGCACGGGCAGATGCTGTCTCGCTAGGGGGCGCTGCCTCGTCTGGGGATGCCTCCGCCTCGGGTGTGGGCAGGCGTGCAATGCCATTGGCAATGACGTGCACACGTGAGGGATTGATGGGGAGGCTGTAGGCCAAATCGCGCTCGTGCTTGGACACGCAAATCATGTGCGCGGTCCAGTGCGCCAAGGTGCGTTCGGCAAGAGCGGCTGCGGTGCGACGCAACGCGGGCACTTCGGGCTTGAAGCCAAATCCGTGGACGGTGTAAATCACCGGCAAGTGGCTGCGGTGGCCAGCCAAGCGCGCGGCCACGCCTGCAATCGCGCTGTGCGCGTGCACGATGTCGGGTTGATGGGTGTCCATCAGTGCCGTGAGTTGTTTGACGGCGGGCCAAAGCTTCAGTGGGTTGAGCGACTCCACCAACTCGGGGAGTGGCACGACGCGGATGCCCAACGCTTCAAGCGCGCGCCCTAATACCGATTCAGCCACGGGCCCGCCAATCACCACGGTGAAGTTCACACGGGTCTGCAAGGCTTCACACAAGGCCAACACGTGTGATTGCGCACCCCCTGCTTCACCCTTGGTGATCACCAGCATGACGTGTGGCAACTTGGCCGCGGTCTGCAGCGCCACAGGGGTGAGGTTGGCCCATGGGCTGTTGCGACGGCGTTGGGGCTCTACCAAGCCTGCCAGGTGCAGCGTGGTTTCGACATGAACGCCTGTGTCTTCTACAACGGGGGTGGCCTCTGCCTTGGGTGGGGTGGTGTCAGCCTCGGTCGGTTCTGTGGCAGGCACGTCAGCTGCGGTTGTCGTTGCGCCTGCTGTGCCTGTGCTGGGCGAGACGGGCGTGGTGTCTTCTGCCGTTTTAGGTTGGCGCTTGGCGCGCGGCTTTTTCGGCGTGGCGGGTTTGGCCGCCGCGGCAGGTGCGGGTGGAAAGTCGTCAAACAGGGACAGCGTGCCGTCGTCTTGGTTTTTCATAACGGGGTGTCAAAGCCTTGAGGGTTCATCGATTGCCAACGCCATGCGTCCATGCACATGCGGTCGAGGTCCAATTGGGTTTCCCAGTTGAGCAGCGCCTTGGCTTGACGGGGGTCCGCCAAACACTGCGCCACATCGCCGGGGCGGCGCGCCACCACTTGGTGGGGAATCGGCACGCCGTTCACCCGTGCAAAGGTGTCGACCATGGCTTGCACGCTCACGCCTTGGCCGGTGCCGAGGTTGACGGTGAGCAACTTGGGCGCGTTCAGGGCATGCAAGGCTGCCAAGTGGCCGTCAGCCAAATCGCACACGTGCAGGTAGTCGCGCACGCCGGTGCCGTCGGGGGTGTCGTAGTCGTTGCCAAAAATCTGCAAGTGCGGGCGTTGGCCCAGTGCCACTTGCGTGATGTAGGGCATCAAGTTGTTGGGCGTGCCGTTGGGCGCTTCGCCCAACAGGCCGCTGGCGTGCGCACCCACTGGGTTGAAGTAGCGCAAGATGGCGATGGACCAGCGTGGGTCGGCCGCATGCAATTCGCGCAGCGCGTCTTCGCACATCAGCTTGGTGCGGCCATAGGGGTTGGTGGCGGTGAGTGCCGCAGTTTCTGGGATGGGCACGCTCACGGGATCGCCATACACGGTGGCCGACGAGCTGAACACGATGCGGCGCACCCCCGCACGGTCCATGGCTTGCAGCAGGCTGATCGTGCCGCTGACGTTGTTGTCGAGGTAGCGCAAGGGCTGTGCCACTGATTCGCCCACGGCTTTGAGCCCGGCAAAGTGGATCACGCCGGCAAAGGCGTGGCGTGCAAACAAAGCATCCAAGGCCGCCGAATCGCGAACATCGGCCTGCACAAATTCGATGGGGCTGGCGCCGAGCTTGGCCAAGCGGTCCAGCACCTTGGGGCTGGAGTTGCACAGGTTGTCCAAGATGACCACGGGCTGCCCCGCCTGCGCCAAGGCGGCAACCGTGTGCGAGCCAATAAAGCCCGTCCCGCCGGTGATCAAAATGGGATGTGTCATGCCGTGAAAAATTGCAAAGTTAGGTGATTATCCCCTGCAGACATGCGCGCGCCGTCCTAAAATAAATGCGGCTTGTGGGTGGGCACAGTTAGCGCGCCCAGAGGCAGTTTTCTATCTTTTTACCTTTTTAGTACTTTCATGAAACGTCAACACACCTCCCACGCCGCCGCTGAATCTTGCATTGCCCTCATTGATGCCCGCTTTTTGGCCTGGCTACAAGGTCAAACCGATGCCACCCAAGACCAAGTGCGCCCGCAGTTGCAGGCATTGCTTGGCAATGCCTTGGCCCACAACGGCTTGGACTTGAACCTGCGCCGCGTCTATTGGTACAGCGACGCTGCGGATGAGCAAGCGGTGGGGGGCCAAATCAGCCGTACCGTGTTGCCACACAGCCAAGATGGCGGTTTGTCCATGCTGCGCACCTTGGGCGCAGACCTGAAACGTTTGGCCGAGCGCGGCGCCTGCGATCACCTGTTGGTCGGCAGCGACGATGAGCGCTTGATCAGCCTGATTGACGAAGCCCAGTTGCATGGCGTGTCGGTGCATTTGCTGGCCGACGAAGCCTCGCGCAACATGGCACAACTCAACCGCGAAGACCCCGGTTGGGCGCGCCTGTTGTCGCAAGCGGACCAACGTGTGGTGCTCGGCGCACAAGCCGCGCGCGATGGCGGGGCACGCCACGCCAGCTCGATGCACACCGCGCCGGCGGTTGACCCCGAGCAGTTGCGCGAGCAACTCCATACCGTCATCAACACCTGGTGGGCCGATGAGCCCGAAGACCTGCGTGAAGAGCTGCGCGAAGAATTGCAAAACACCCGTGGCATTCCACAAGAGGTGGACCGCCAGTTGTTGCTGGGCGTGCGCCGCGTGTTGGAACGCGCCTTGAGCTTCCAAGAGAAAAAGTTGTTGCGCGAAATGGTGCGTGAGCTGGTCTTGGGCCCACAAGCCGCACACAGTGCTGCGCCTGCTGTTGAACACGCCGAATAAGCACGGCGCCAAGTCATTCCCCTGACGGAGTTACACCCCATGAGCGATTTTTCCCCTGCTGACATCTTGGCCCAAGCGCTGCCTTACATCCGCAAGTTCCACGGCAAAACCTTGGTCATCAAATACGGCGGCAACGCCATGACCGACCCCGCGTTGCAAAAGGCGTTTGCCGAAGACGTGGTGTTGCTCAAGCTGGTGGGCATGAACCCCGTGGTGGTCCACGGCGGTGGTCCGCAAATTGAAGGTTTGCTGCAACGTTTGGGCAAGAAGGGCGAGTTCATCGAAGGCATGCGCGTGACCGACGCCGAAACCATGGAAGTGGTGGAATGGGTGTTGGGCGGCGAAGTGCAGCAAGACATCGTGGGCTTGATCAACCAAGCCGGCGGCAAAGCCGTGGGCTTGACCGGCCGCGACGGCGCCATGATCCGCGCCAAAAAACTCACCGTGCACGACAGCAAAGACCCCAGCAAAGAGTACGACGTGGGTCAGGTGGGCGACATTGTCAGCATCGACCCCAGCGTGGTCAAAGCCCTGCAAGACGATGCGTTCATTCCTGTGGTCAGCCCGATTGGTTTTGGTGAAAACAACGAGAGTTTCAACATCAATGCCGACGTGGTGGCGGCCAAACTGGCGACCGTGCTGAGCGCTGAAAAACTGTTGATGCTCACCAACATCCGTGGCGTGCTCGACAAGCAAGGCGAGTTGTTGACCGAGCTGACACCGCGTCGCATTGACGAGCTGTGTGCCGACGGCACCATCAGCGGCGGCATGATTCCCAAGATTGCTGGTGCGCTGGACGCCGCCAAGAGCGGTGTGAATGCGGTGCACATCATTGACGGCCGGGTGCCGCATGCGATGTTGCTCGAAGTCTTGACCGAACAGGCGTTCGGCACCATGATTCGTTCGCACTAACTCACTTTCAACGTCATGTCCGACCACGCCGACGCTTTGCACGACGCAAACGAAACGCCCAAACGCCAGCGCATGAAGCCGGGCCAGCGGCGTGAGCAAATTTTGCAAACGTTGGCGGCGATGTTGGAGCAACCCGGCTCGGAGCGCATCACCACGGCGTTGTTGGCTTCCAAGTTGGAGGTGAGCGAAGCGGCGTTGTATCGCCACTTCGCCAGCAAGGCGCAGATGTTTGAAGGCTTGATTGACTTCATCGAACACAGCGTCTTCAGCTTGATCAACCAAATTGCCGAGCGTGAAGGCGACGATGTGCAAAAAGCCACACGCATGGTCACCGTCGTGCTGCAGTTTGCCGAGCGCAACCCCGGCATGGCGCGCGTGATGGTGGGCGACGCCCTGGTGTTTGAGAACGAGCGCTTGCAACAGCGCATGAACCAATTGTTTGAACGCATCGAGTCCGCATTGCGCCAAGCGCTCAAGACGGCAGCGCAAGCACATCAGTCGGCTACGCCGACGGCCGATGCCCAGGTGCGTGCGGCAGTGCTGGTGTCGTTCGCGCTGGGTCAGTTGCAGCGCTTCACCCGCTCAGGATTTAAGCGCTCCCCTTTGGACCATTTGGATGCATCGCTGGCCCTGATGTGTCGCTGATGTGCTTGGTGCGGCCCTCGCGCGTCGCCAAAATCTAGCCGTTCATTCCCCATCGATTTTTAAATTTTCAAAGGCGACCTATGAAACTCGTGCGTTACGGCAACCCCGGCAAAGAAAAACCAGGCCTCATCGACGCCGCAGGCAAGCTGCGCGACCTGAGCCACGTCATTGCGGACGTCACGCCTGAGCACTTGAGCGACAAAGCCTTGGCCAAGTTGGCCAAGCTCAACACCGCCAAATTGCCCTTGGTCAAAGGCAAGCCGCGTATGGGCTGCCCCGTGGCCAACGTGGGCAAGTTTTTGGCCATTGGCCTGAACTATGCCGACCATGCGGCCGAAGCAGGCATGCCCATTCCGAAAGAGCCGATCGTCTTCACCAAGGCCATCAGCTGTATTCAAGGCCCCAACGACGACGTGATGTTGCCCAAGGGCTCGGTCAAGTCAGATTGGGAAGTGGAGCTGGGCATTGTGATCGGCGCCGAAGCCCGTCATGTGTCACAAAAAGCCGCACTCGACCACGTGGCCGGCTATTGCCTGATCAACGACGTGAGCGAACGCGAATACCAATTGGAGCGTGGCGGCACCTGGGACAAGGGCAAGGGCTGTGACACCTTTGGCCCCATCGGCCCTTGGTTGGTGACCCGCGACGAAGTGCCGAACCCACAAAAACTCAGCATGTGGCTGGATGTGAA
>JBPCSU010000086.1:0-7185 GCA_051006815.1 Limnohabitans sp. | reverse complement strand
CCCTTCGACCACGCCCATCACGGCGGCTTTGATCAATACAACGATATCCAGACAACTCCTTCAATGGCGCAATTATCGAGGGTGCGCCCGCCTAAAATCACGGCATGACGAAACCTGCTCACCCTGCGAAAGAACAAGACCACAAGCCCAGCAACTTTTTGCGTCAAATCATCGAGAACGATTTGGCCCAAGGCACCTACGCCAGCCGCCGCTGGGCCGGTAGCCCCGGTGACGCAGCCCACCACGCCAAAGGCGAACCAGACCCGGCCAAGATTCGCACACGCTTCCCGCCCGAGCCCAACGGCTACTTGCATGTGGGGCATGCCAAAAGTATCTGCATCAACTTCGGCTTGGCGCGCGACTACGGTGGCGTCTGCCACCTGCGCTTTGACGACACCAACCCCGAAAAAGAAGACACCGAATACGTCAACTCCATCATCGATGCGGTGAAGTGGCTGGGCTTCAGCTGGAGCCAAGCTGGCAACGATGCGCCCTACCAAGCCAGTGACTACTTCGACTTCATGTACCGCGCTGCGGAGCACCTGATTGAAGCTGGCCATGCCTACGTCGATGAGCAAACCCCTGAAGAAATGCGCGTCAACCGTGGCGACTTTTCTAAGCCCGGCGTGGACAGCCCTTTCCGCTCACGCACACCGGCTGAAAACCTCACACGCTTTCGCGAAATGCGCGACGGCAAACTGGCTGACGGTGCAGCTGTGCTGCGGGCCAAGATCGACATGGCGTCGCCCAACATCAACCTGCGCGATCCGGCCATCTACCGCATTCGCCGTGCCACGCATCACAACACGGGCGACACCTGGTGCATCTACCCGATGTACACCTTTGCCCACCCGATTGAAGACGCGTTGGAGCAAATCACCCACAGCATTTGCACGCTGGAGTTTGAGGACCAACGTCCGTTCTACGACTGGTTGATGGCGCGCTTGTGCGAGGGCGGTTTGCTGGCCAGCCCGCCACCCAAGCAATACGAGTTCTCGCGCCTCAACCTCACCTACGTCATCACCAGCAAACGCAAACTCGCGCAGTTGGTGAACGAGGGCAAAGTGAGCGGCTGGGACGACCCCCGCATGCCCACCATCGTCGGCTTGCGCCGCCGCGGCTACACGCCCGAAAGCCTGCAGCTGTTTGCCGAGCGCATTGGCGTCACCAAGAGCGACAGTTGGATCGACTACAGCACCCTCGAAGGCTGCTTGCGCGAAACGCTGGAAAACACCGCGCACCGCGCCATGGCCGTGCTCGACCCGGTCAAACTCGTGCTCACCAACTGGGACGAGGTGATGGGTGCGGGCCACCTCGAGGCCTGCACACAACCTGCATTGCCACACGCAGACGAAGGCACTGACATACCAACGCGCCATTTCAAAATTGGCAAAGAAGTGTGGATTGAGCGAGACGACTTCGCAGAAGTGCCACCCAAAGGCTACAAACGTCTCTACCCTGGCAACAAAGTGCGCCTCAAAGGCGGCTACGTCATTGAATGCACAGGCTGCACGAAAGACGCTGCAGGCCATATCACCGAAGTGCAAGCCACCGTCATTCCCGACACCAAGAGCGGCACACCGGGCAGCGCCACGGTCAAGGCCAGCGCTGCCATCACCTGGGTCGGCGTGAACGATGGCCTGCAAGCAGAAGTTCGCCTCTACGACCGCTTGTTCTCCGATGCCCAACCCGACGCCGGCGGCAAAGACTTCCTCGCGGCGTTGAACCCCGACAGCCTCAAGGTCGTGACCGCTTACGTCGAGCCATCTCTGGCCAACGTGCCTGCCGGCAGCCACTTTCAGTTTGAGCGCCATGGCTACTTTGTGACCGACCGCGTGGACCACGCCCCTGGCAAGTTGGTGTTCAACAAAATCACGGGGCTCAAGGACACGTGGGCAAAGTGACCACGCGCCCATGCTCATCCGCTTCAACAAGCCCTACGGCGTCCTCAGCCAGTTCACCCCTGAGGGACGCTGGCGCGCTCTGAAAGACTTCATCGACCTGCCCGGCGTGTACGTGGCCGGCCGCTTGGACGCCGACAGCGAAGGCTTGTTGTTGCTCACCGACGATGGCCAACTGCAAGCCCGTATTGCCGACCCGCGCTTCAAGATGGAAAAAACCTACCTCGCCCAAGTGGAGGGCATCGCCGAAGAGTCCGCGCTGCAAGCGCTGCGCCAAGGCGTGAGGCTCAACGATGGCCTCACCCTGCCCGCCCGCGCACGCACCGTTGAGCCGCCCGCTGACTTGTGGGAACGCGATCCGCCCATTCGTGTGCGACAGACCAAACCCACCTCGTGGATCGAGTTGACGATTCGCGAAGGCCGCAACCGCCAGGTGCGCCGCATGACTGCGGCCGTGGGGCTGCCCACCCTGCGACTGATTCGCACCCACATGGGCCCCTACACCTTGCAAGACTTGCCCCTGGGCACCTGGCAAGAAACCTCAGCTCCGGGATAATGGGTCACCATGCCCACCACCGCCATCGCCACACTCCGTCAGGCACTTGCCACCTTGCGCAGCGACGCCAGCACCGACCGTGCGTTTGTGCAAGCCGCGCGCGCGCAACACGCGCTGTTCCAAGCCTTGCCACCGAAGTTTGAAGAGGTCTGGCTCGGCTTGGTGGACCGCTTGGAATCGAGCGCGCTGTTCAACGAAGAAAGCTGCTCGTTCAGCCAAACCGACTTACTCGACAGCTTGGCCATGATGCTCGACAAAGCCGAAGCCAAATTGCAATCCACGACATGACCGCGCCTGAAAATTTTCAAATCTTCACCGTCAAGGTGGAACCCGCCGAATTGCAATACGACGTGGAAGGCGACCTCACCTTGCTCGAAGCCGCGGAGATGTCGCGCATCGAGCTGCCCAGCTCGTGTCGCAATGGCACGTGCCGCACGTGTTTGTGCAAGTTGGTGAGCGGCGACGTGACCTACACCATCGAGTGGCCTGGCTTGAGTGCCGAAGAAAAAGTCGAAGGCTATGTGCTGCCTTGCGTGGCGCGCCCCACGTCCAACGTGGTGCTCGAGCAAACCGAAGCGCGCGCCACCTAAGCCCCACATGCAACCGATTTACCAAGACGAACACCTGCTGGTGTTTGAAAAACCCAGTGGCTTGCTGTCGGTGCCTGGCCGCGGCCCAGACAAACAAGACTGTTTGTCCAAACGCGTACAAGACATCTACACCGACGCGTTGGTGGTGCACCGCCTCGACCAAGACACCTCGGGCCTGATCGTGATGGCGCGTGGCATTGAGGCGCAGCGCCGCATCAGTCGCCTGTTTGAAACGCGTCAGGTGAGCAAACGCTACGTCGCCGTGGTAGCGGGCAACCCCTTGCTCACGCAAGCGCAGGTACCCACCAACGACGCAGGGTGGCGGGCGATTGAAGGCAACATCTTGTTGGACTGGGAACGCCGCCCGATTCACATCATTCACCCCGATGGCAAGCCCAGCCTGAGCCTGTGGCGCATGGTGCAAGCGGGTGATCGCGCCAGCTTGATTGAGCTGGAACCGTTCACTGGCCGCACCCACCAACTGCGTGTGCACACGCAAAGCTTGGGTCACCCCATGCTGGGTGATTCGCTGTATGCGCCGCCAGACATCAAAGCACTCTCACCCCGTTTGATGCTGCATGCGCAGGACATCGGGTTTCCCCACCCTTTTACCGAAAAACCGTTGTTTTTCTCGGCTCCGGTGGCGTGGTCTGCGGCAAACCCCTATGTTTCAGAGGCGCAGGCGTAAGACATCTGTAGTCCAAGCGGCGCAAACTGTTTTAGTTCTAACTTTTTTATAACTGGAGACAAAAATGCGTGAAGTAGTTGTGGTCAGCGGTGTTCGTACAGCCATTGGTACCTACGGCGGTAGCCTGAAAGACATTCCCCCCACCGAGTTGGCCGCGACCGTGGTGCGCGAGGCCTTGGCCCGTGCGCACACCGAGGGCAAAGACGTGGGCCATGTGGTGTTCGGCCATGTGGTGAACACCGAACCCAAAGACATGTACTTGTCACGCGTGGCAGCCATCAATGGTGGCTGCGCCGAAACCACGCCCGCATTCAACGTGAACCGTTTGTGCGGCTCCGGTTTGCAAGCCATCATCAGCGCCAGCCAAGCGATTGCCTTGGGTGACTGCGATGTGGCCATTGGCGGCGGCGCCGAAAACATGAGCCGTGGCCCCTACGCTGCACTCGCCACCCGCTGGGGTGCGCGCATGGGCGACACCAAAATGATCGACATGATGGTCGGCGCCTTGCACGACCCCTTCCACAACATCCACATGGGTGTCACCGCAGAAAACGTGGCCGCCAAATACGGCATCACCCGTGAGATGCAAGACGCCGCAGCGGTAGAAAGCCACAACCGCGCTGAAAAAGCCACGGCCGCTGGTTTGTTCAAAGACCAAATCGTGCCCATCATGCTCAAGAGCAAAAAAGGCGATGTGGCCTACATCACCGACGAGCACTTCCGCACCGGCGCCACCATGGCCGACTTCTCTAAGCTCAAGCCCGTGTTCCAAAAAGAAAACGGCACCGTGACCGCAGGCAACGCCTCTGGCATCAACGACGCAGCTGCCGCTGTGGTGTTGATGGAAGCCAAAGCTGCCCAAGCCCGTGGGTTGAAGCCCTTGGCCCGCTTGGTCGGCTACGCCCACACCGGCTTGGACCCCAAGATCATGGGCGTGGGCCCCATCTCGGCCACACAGGCGGTGCTCAAACGCACAGGTCTCACCGTGAACGACTTGGACGTGATTGAAGCCAACGAAGCCTTCGCCGCCCAAGCCTGCGCGGTCACCCAAGAGCTGGGCCTCAACCCTGCCAAGGTCAACCCCAACGGTTCGGGCATTTCGTTGGGTCACCCCATCGGTGCCACGGGTGCCCTCATCACCGTGAAGGCCTTGTACGAACTGCAACGCATTCAAGGTCGTTACGCATTGGTCACCATGTGTATCGGCGGCGGCCAAGGTATTGCCGCCATCTTCGAGCGCGTCTAAGCCTCGATGCAGCGCCCAACCGAAGGGGGGTCAACACCTGCGAGCAGTCAGTTCGCCCTGTTGAATCAACCTCGGTTTGGGCCTTTTTTTTGGACCCAGTTTTGCGGCGCGGCGAACGACAACCTGTTCAAGTTCGCCCTGACCGTGATGGTCACCTACCAACTCAGCGTGAGTTGGCTGCCTGCCTCTTTGGCGGGCTTGGTCATTGGGGCCTTGTTCATCCTCCCCTTCGTGTTGTTCTCGGCGACCAGTGGGCAGTTGGCCGAGAAGTACGACCACGCCGTGTTGATGCGTTGGGTGAAAAACTTTGAAATCGCCATCATGGGCGTGGCCGCTGTGGGCTTTGCCACCCACCAGGTCGCCCTGCTTTTGCTGTGCACCTTTTTGATGGGCCTGCACGCCACCCTGTTTGGACCGGTGAAGTTTGCTTACCTGCCGCGCATCTTGCACACGCATGAGCTCACCGGAGGCAACGGCATGGTGGAGATGGGCACGTTTGTGGCGATCTTGCTGGGCAATTTGGTGGGGGGCTTGTTGGTCGCGATACCAGACATCGGCCACAGCGTGGTGGCCGTGGCGTGCATCTGGGTGGCGTTGCTGGGGCGTTGGGCGAGCGCACGCATACCGTCAGTGCCAGCCAGTCTGCCGCACACCGTCATCAACTGGAATCCGTTCACCGAGGCGCGGCACAACCTGCAGTTGGCCCGCGCCAACCCACGGGTGTTTCACACCTTGCTGGGTATCAGCTGGATGTGGTTTTTTGGCGCCACGTTCTTAAGCCAATTCCCCAGCTTCGCCAAAGAGGTCCTGCACGGTGATGCCCATGTGGCCTCGTTGCTTTTGGTGGTGTTCTCTGTGGGCATTGGGCTAGGGTCGCTGATGTGTGAAACGCTCAGCCGAGGGCGCGTTGAAATTGGCTTGGTTCCACTGGGGGCGATGGGCATGAGCTTGTTTGCGGTGGATCTGTATGTCGCCGCCAGTCCACTCGCCGACGCGCCGCTGATGGACATCACCACCTTCTTGGCACACAGCACGCACTGGCGCGTCATGACCGATTTGTTTTTGCTCAGCCTGTTCACAGGCCTCTACAGCGTGCCCCTGTATGCGTGGGTGCAACTGCACAGCCCACCTACCGAATGTGCCCGCATCATGGCGGCCAACAACATCATCAATGCGTTGTTCATGATTGCCAGTGCCTTGATCGCCGGCGCCTTGCTTGGGATGGGGTTGACGATTTCGGAGGTGTTGCTGTGGACCGGGGTAACCAATGCCGCGTTCACCACCGCCCTGTTTGTCGCAGAGCCTATTTACTTTCGGCGTCTGGCGCATTGGCTACGCGGTGTTTGACGCAGCGCAAGGGATTTTTAGCTTTTTACAATTAAGCTTTCGCATCCGCATTGTCTGCCTTGCTTTTGAAAGCCCTTATTGAAAGCCCTTATGTCTGAAACACTCACTGCCCCCCTGCCCACACGTGAAGTCACCTTGGCTTGGTCGGATGCGCTGTCGCTCGAGCTCGACTTCATGGACGACACCCACCGTGAGTTTGTGGACTTGCTGGCTGCCACCGAGTTGGCCGATGACGACACCTTGACCGAGCGCTTTGCTGCCTTGATCGCGCACACCGAAGACCACTTTGGCGGCGAAGACAAATGGATGAAAGACACCAAGTTTTCATCGAGCAACTGCCACACCATGCAGCACAACGTGGTGCTGGAGGTCATGCGTGAGGGCCTGCGTCGGGGTCGCGAAAAAGGCGACATGGCCGTGATGCGCCAAATGGCACACGAGCTGGGCATTTGGTTCCCCCAACACGCGCAAACCATGGATGCTGCCTTGGCCTTGCACCTGCGCCGCGTCGGCTACGACGCAGAGACGGGCATTGTCTCTGCGCCTGATGCGTTGCCTGAGGAAGAAATTCACGGCAGCGGCAGCTGCGGTGATGGCGGGTGCGCCTAAGTCTTCGCTTTAAGCGTAACGGGTGCGTGCCAACGCAGCCCCAGCGGCCAAGGCCTCCAGCTTCTTCATCGCCACTTCACGGCTCATGGGGGCCAAGCCGCAGTTGGTGCAGGAAATCAAGCGGTTCTTAGGCACGTATTTCAACGCCATGCCAATCGTGTCCGCCACTTGCTCGGGGGTTTCGATCTCGTTGCTGGCCACATCGATCACGCCCACCATCACATCTTTGCCTTCGAGCAAGGCCATCA
>JBPCSU010000085.1:0-15329 GCA_051006815.1 Limnohabitans sp. | reverse complement strand
CCGTATCCCAATGCATGGGGAGACGTTGCAGGTTGAGTTTGAACAGACCTGCAGTGCCCAGCAACAAACTCACACCACCTGCAGCACCTAAAACTTTGGGAAAGCTGGGCAGGTCGTAAGGGGCTGCCCAGCCCAAGGCGTAGTGGTACACCGTGGCCAAGCTGGTGGCCGCAAAGCACAGCAGGAAGCCGTAGAAAGTGAGGTGATGAGCACGGCGACGCGACAGAGTGAATGCATCGTCTTCGTTGTTGCAGCCTTCGCCATGACCGCCATCTAAATACTTCAAGCGCAGCACATCGTGTGTGGCTTCAGAGGTGGCCGGCGACGTCAACGCTGCACCACTGGTGGCGGGGGTGATGTCGCGCCAGAAGCGTCGCACACCGAGGCTCAGAGCCAAAGCTGAGAACAAAAACACCGGGGCAAACAAACTGACCAGCAAGTTGTGCGGAAACAGGTTGTAAAAATTGCCAGACAAATTGCTGGTCGACAAGGTGCCTTTGAGTTGCAGCGTCAACAACAAGAACACGGACAACCCAGCGGCCAAGGCCAACGACAGGGTGAGCCCGTTGCGTTTGTACAGTGCGCCCAGCGCGGGTGGCCAAGCGTAGTCGGCATAGGTTTGGCCGCGTACTTGCGCCATGGCTTGTGGCACGTTGACTGCAAATTCATGGGGCGGTGCGTATTGGCAAGCGTGCAAACAGGCGCCGCAGTTGTGACACAAGTTGGCCAAGTAGTGGATGTCAGCTTTGCCGAATTCCAAGCGACGCGTCATGGCCGGGAACATGGCGCAAAAACCTTCGCAGTAACGACAGGCGTTGCAGATCTGCAGTTGTCGGGCCACTTCGGCTTCAGTGCTGGACAACACCACCTCACCGTTGGCCAGTGCGCGTGCATCCCGTGTCAGGGCTTCAAGCGTTTGCATGATGTGCTCCAGTCGAGTGGCGTGCCACCCGTGCGGCTTGTGCAGCTTGGGTGCCCGCAATGCGTCCAAAGGCGGTGCCAATCGACATGCCGACACCCGCGGTATAGCCTTTGCCCAACACGTTGCCCGACATCATTTCGCCGGCCACAAACAGGTTGTCGCTGGGCACGTCATTGAAACGCACGGCAGCTGTTTCATCGGTCTTGAGGCCCAAGTAGGTGAAGGTGACGCCAGGGCGAAGTGCGTAGCCGTAGAAAGGCCCGGTGTCGATGGTGCGTGCCCAATGGGTTTTGGCTGGGCTGAGACCTTCGGTGTGGCAGTCGTCCAATTGGGTGAGGTCAAACGTGCCGATGCGGCAGGCGTGGTTGTAGTCGTTGAGGGTCTGCATGAAAGTGTCTACCGGCAAGCCAAGTTTTTGTGCCAGCTCAGGCAAGGTGTTGGCTTGCACCCCGGGGAACACGGGGGGCATGAAGCGGCCGATGGCTTTGGCGTCGATGATGGAATAGCCAATTTGCCCCGGCTGTTGCGCCACCAGGCGGCCCCAAATGGCGTAGCGCTTGGGCCAGAAGTCTTCGCCTTCGTCGTAGAAGCGTTGGCCATCGCGGTTGACCACCACACCCAAAGAGACACAGTCGATCCGTGTGCAAATGCCGCCGTCGTACAGCGGGGCGCGGGCATCGATCGCCACCATATGGGCTTGGGTGGCGTCGCCAATGCGGTCGGCGCCATGGACAAGCATGTGTTTGAGCAACACGCCTTGGTTGTATTGGGTGCCACGAATCAGAAAGTTGTCGGCGGGCCATTCACCGCGTTCGTTTTGGCCCCAGGCTTCACGCAGCCATTCACGGTTGGACTCGAAGCCGCCTGCAGCCAGCACGCAGGTTTTGGCGGTGATGCGTTCATCGCCCACATAGGCAGCCACGAAGTGACCATCTTGGATATCGAGCTTGCTGACAGGCGCGTTGTAGCGAATGCTGACGCCCAGTTTTTCTGCGCTGCGGTAATACGCGTTGACCAGCGCTTTGCCACCCCCCATGAAGAACGCATTGGTGCGTGCCACATGCAAGGCGCCTGACAGCGGGGGTTGAAAGTGCACGCCGTGTTGGCGCATCCAGTCGCGGCAAGTCGACGAGGCGCGAATGACCAAACGTGCCAGTTTTTCGTTGGTGATGCCGCCTGTGACCTTCAACAGGTCTTGCCAATATTCTTCTTCAGGGTAGGCGTCGACCAGCACGTCTTGGGGGGCATCGTGCATGCAACGCAGGTTGCGGGTGTGGCCTGAATTACCGCCACGCCATTCGCGTGGCGCTGCTTCCAGCAGCAAGACAGAGGCGCCGGCCTCGGCCGCCATCAAGGCGGCGCAGAGTGCGGCGTTGCCGCCGCCGATTACCAAAACATCAGGATGGGGTGCACTTGCTGGCGTTGTCATGCCCGAGAGTGTCGGGTGAAACAGTTATGTTGAGAAGTGCAATTTTTGATTTGATTATTTCGTTTTTCGCATCAATCGAGTTGGCGATGGTTTGGGCTTCAGATGCGCTTTTTGAATCAATTCAAAGAAAGCTTGCGCAGCGGGCGACAGGCTGGTGTTTTTGTGGCGTAGCAGCGACACTTTGCGTTTCACCACGGGGCCTGTCAGTGTGATCTTGCGCACATGCTGGCGATCTCCCTCTTGCAAGGTCGAGGAAGGCAAGATGGCGCAGCCCACGCCGGCTGCCACCAGGTTGATCGCGGTGGCATGGTGTTGCACTTCGTAATTGCCGTTGAGTCGAATGCCGTGTTTGGCCAGCTGGTAATCCATGAACACGCGGGTGGCCATGAAGTTGCTGACCACAATCAAATCGGCTTCACGCATGTCGGCCCACGTGACAGAGATCTTCCCTTGCAGCGGGTGCGTGTCACGGCAGATGAAGACCAAAGGGTCATCAAACAAAGGCGTTTCCACCAAATCGGGGTGTGTTTCGCCGTTGACCGCAATGCCAATTTCGGCCTGATGGTTCAGCACCGCTTGGCGCACTTCGTAGGACGCGGCATCGAGCAGACGAATGCGGTTGCCGGGGCAAATGTCGGCGTATTGGCGAATCAACTGCGGCAACATATGTGCGGCCATGCTGGGCACGCAGGCGAGGGTGAAGTTGCCCTTGGCGTGCTGCGACATGTCTTTGAGGCGGCCGACGGCAGAGGTCATCTCGTTCACGATGGCACGGGCTTGGGGCAAAAAGTCGCGACCCACCGCCGTCATTTCGACGCGTCGGGTGGTGCGATCTAGCAGTTTCAAACCCAAATAAGCTTCGAGTTTTTGCACGCGGCGCGTGAGAGCGGTTTGCGTGATGTGCAGTTGTTCGGCGGCCTTGTTGAAACCGCCGAGCTCGGCGGTCACGACGAATGCTTGGATGCCATCAAAATCGATTTTCATTGGGTGTTTTCGTCTGAATGCAGTCTAAAAAAGGCGATTTGCAGGTTACAATAATCGGATCGGGGCGTAGCGCAGCCTGGTAGCGCATCTGGTTTGGGACCAGAGGGTCGTAGGTTCGAATCCTATCGCCCCGACCATAAAAATAAAAAAGGCCTCGTTTGTCGAGGCCTTTTTTTATTTCTGTCCGTAGCTCAGGTGGATAGAGCAACAACCTTCTAAGTTGTGGGTCACAGGTTCGATTCCTGTCGGACAGGCCAATTTCCTAGCGATCGGTTTAGTTGAACAACCAGTCAGGGTGTACCGCCACGTAGCAGTTCTTCTCCCCAAGGAGCTGGCCATCTGGGCTGACACAAAAGTTGGCCCGACGGAATTTTTTCTCATCCGTCAGCACATACGAACGGTAAATTTCTTTGCTTTTGATGCCGGTTTTGTCTTTGGGGAACAGCATCATGACGCGGGTGGCACCGCATTCGCCCTTTTTGATGCATTCTTTTTCGGACTTCTCGTCTACATAAAACTCAATGTAGATCGCCCCCGGGAACTTGGTTTTCGGTTTGGCCACTTTGACCATGCAAGGCATGTCTTGTGCGCGAGGCAAGCCCATGCGGTCTGCAAAGGTGTTCATTTCGGCCAAGACAGTGTCACGATAGGCCGGTTTGACCGTTTTGTGGCACACAAAGTAATCGGCATAGGTGTTGGTGAACACCACGGGAGTTAGGGGCCGGTTGTTGCCGTCGAGTTTGATGATGGCTGCGTCATACACCGCGCTGACGGCTGGGACATCTTTCTTCTTGTCGTCTTTTTTGCCGTGACCGCCACCATGTCCATCACCGCCTTTTTTGGCATCCTTTTTAGGGTCGCCATGGCCATCGTCTTTTTTCTTTTCTTCTTTCTTAGGATCGCCGTGACCGTCGTCCTTTTTCTTTTCGTCCTTCTTCGGCGCGCCATGGCCATCGTCTTTTTTGCCGTGGCTGTCTTTTTCAGGTTTGGGAGGCTCTTTGGGCTCTGCTTTCGGAACGCCCTGAGGCTCCTCAAATTTAGGCTTGGCCACGCGCTTGTAGATGTAGCCGCCCCGGCCTTCTACGCCTTCTTCTTCCACGTATTCAAATTTGGGGGCTGGGGGTTCTTCTTTCGCCGCTTTTTTAGGGGGATCGCTCGCGTGCACGGGCGTACTAACCCCAGTGGTCAGTGCCATGACAAAAGCGAACAGGAGAGAAGAAGAAAAACGCATATCCCTAGAAGATCGGCTTTTCAGGCGGCTGCTTTAGCCCTTGGGGCAAAAAAGCCTCAGGGCACGGTGTAGCAGGTGGTGTCTGGGTACAGCTTGCCTTTGGCGGTCACGCACTGCTGCGAGATGAGTTTGCGCGACATGTCTGACAAAAAGTAAGAGCGATACAGCACAGTGTCTTTTGGGATCAGGCTGATGCTGCGAAAGACAGGGCATTGTTCATTGCGCACGCAGGCATTGAGACGCTGCTGGTTGACATACAGATGGATGTTGATGCGTCCAGGGGTCAAGCTGCGGTCCGTTCCGATGCTGACCACGCAGGCATCGCCTTTGACGAATGGCAGTTCGACCAATTCGGCGAAATAGTTCATTTCAGCGACCACCAGCTCGCGGAACCAGGGCGCGACGATGCCGTTGCAGTCGTAGTAATCGAGTTTGGTGGTGTGCACCAAGAGCTCGGTATACGGCTTGTTCTTCGGGCCGAGCAACAGCATAGGCTCTGCCCCCGATTGCGGTGGACGTGCCAACAGTGCGCGGGAAGCCGTTGGTTTTTCTTGTGCGAACACACCTGTCCAGACAGACACAAGCAGGCAGGTCAACAGGAAAAACTTTTTAAACATGACGTCAGGTAAATCGGTTGCAACAGGGATAACTTTATCAGCTTGTGGTTCGTGTGAAAGAACATCAAGTAAAGTTTAGATCCACCGATTCAAGACACAGAATGAAACATAAATTTTTAGTGTGGATATGGCTCATTTCCGCTGTCTTGACGGGGTGCGGTGGCGGTGGGGGTGGGAGCACTCAAGACGCTGCCCCAGGTGGCGGCTCAACGACGACCGTAAATGTCTTTGTGACAGGGGCAAACAGTGGCCTGAGTTACCCCAAATTGATGGCATTTCTAGGTTCAGATTTGTATGTGGTCGACGCCAATTCGGCGACGTCTCCTGCGACAGGAACTGTGGTCAAGTTCGACAGCGCCGGTGTGCGCCAAAGCAGCATCGGTAGTTTCATCGATCCTGTAGGCATTGCTTTCTTTTCCAATGGCACCACCTTTGTGACAGGGCGAAATCCCCTTGCTGGCACAGGCTTGCTTGAGTTGAACCGGTCCACGGGGGGTATCACAGACCGTATTACCAACATCAACCCATACGGTATCGCCATCAACACCGTGAATAACGATGCAATTTATGTTGCCGCGCCTTCTGCCAACAAGGTGTACATCTACAACTCCGCATTCAGCAGCGTGGGGACGGTGGGGGGCGTGTCGGTGGCGAACGGCCCTACGGGGCTTGCTTTTGACAGTGCGCAATCAAAAATTTACGTCACCCGAAATGACGGTGGCACCCATGGTGTGGATCAAATCGACACCACCTCCGTGTCTTCGGCCGCTGTGGCTTTTGCGACATCGGCGCTTTTTGATAAGCCCAGTGGCATCGCGGTACGAAGCACACCGCATGAAATTTACGTGGTCAACACCGGGACGACGGAAACCCAAAGCAGTGTTTTGAAAATTTCTTCTGATGGCTCATCGGTGACGCAGTTTTTGACTGCGGCCAATGCCGATCACAAACTGTGCTCGCCAGTCGGGGCGGCAATCAGTGGCAACGATCTGTATATCGTCAATGGGAATTGCACAGCCAGTCCCAACAACGCTTACGCGCGTGCGATCTTAAAAGTGCCGCTTTGAGCTTCGCGATTTGTACGGCATCACCGCTTGGCAAACTGCGTGTTGCCAAACAGCACATCCTTGGCTTTGTCGTCCTGCAAAGGCTTGCGCAAATCAGCCAGTACTTGAACCCCACGTTGCACCGCGGGACGGGCTGCAATCAAATCAAACCACGCCTTGAGGTGCGGGTAATCTGCCCAATCAATGCCTTGGTTTTGCCAGCTGCGCAGCCACGGAAAAATTGCAATGTCGGCAATGCTGTAGCTGTTGCCACCCATGAACTTGCTGTGTTGCAAACGTTTGTCCATCACCCCGTACAAGCGTTTGGCCTCGTTGGTGTAGCGGTTGTAAGCGTAGTCAATTTTCTCTGGCGCGTAGATGCGAAAGTGATGCGCTTGGCCCAGCATGGGGCCGACGCCGCCCATTTGAAACATCAACCACTGCAGCACTTCAAACTTAGCGCGGTCGCTCTTCGGTAAGAGCTTGCCTGTCTTGGCGGCGAGGTACAACAATATCGCGCCCGACTCAAACACGCTGATGGGTTTGCCATCGGGGCCGTGTGGGTCAACCAGTGCAGGTATTTTGTTGTTGGGGCTGATCTTTAAAAACTCAGGTTTGAATTGATCGCCTTGGCCAATGTTCACAGGGTGTGCCACCCAGTCACGGCCCAAGCGTAGGCCGCACTCCTCAAGCATGATGTGCACTTTGTGGCCGTTGGGCGTGGCCCATGAGTAAACGTCGATCATGTGCGCTCCTTAGCAACCGCGGGTGACGGGAATCTCAACCTCTTGGGGGGCTGAGGCGATGTGTTTGGCCAACTCGAGTTTGGCGATGGCTTGACGATGCACCTCGTCAGGCCCATCAGCCAAGCGCAGGGTGCGTTGGTTGGCATACGAATAGGCCAATGGGAAGTCGTCCGAGACCCCAGCAGCACCGTGGGCTTGAATCGCCCAGTCAATGATTTGGCAGGCCATGTTGGGGGCAATCACTTTGATCATGGCGATCTCTGCGCGTGCCACTTTGTTGCCCACGGTGTCCATCATGTAGGCGGCTTTGAGGGTGAGCAAACGCGCTTGCTCAATCATGATGCGCGCATCCGCAATGCGTTCGTGCCACACGCCTTGCGCAGAAACGGGTTTGCCAAATGCCACGCGGCTGCTGATGCGTTTGCACAGCAGCTCGAGTGCGCGCTCGGCCGCGCCAATGGTGCGCATGCAGTGATGAATACGGCCCGGTCCCAAACGGCCTTGCGCAATCTCGAACCCTCGGCCTTCACCCAGCAACAGGTTGCCGGCGGGTACGCGCACGTTGGTGAGTTGGACTTCCATGTGGCCGTGTGGTGCGTCGTCGTAGCCAAACACGCTCAAGGGGCGAACCACTTTCACGCCGGGGGCATTGGCGGGAACGATGATCATGCTTTGCTGTTGGTGGCGTGGCGCATCGGGGTTGGTCTTGCCCATCACGATGTAGACCGCGCAGCGTGGGTCGCCTGCGCCTGAGCTCCACCACTTGGTGCCGTTGATCACGTAGTCATCACCCTCGCGCACGATGCTGCATTGGATGTTGGTGGCGTCCGAGGAGGCCACTGCAGGCTCTGTCATCAAGAACGCGGAGCGAATGTCACCGCGCAGCAAAGGCTCTAGCCATTGGTCTTTGAGCGCTTCGCTGGCATAGCGTTCAAAAGTTTCCATGTTGCCGGTGTCAGGCGCGGAGGAGTTGAAGACCTCGGCCGCAAAGGGGACACGCCCCATGATTTCGCACAGCGGTGCATATTCCAAATTGCTCAGGCCTTCAGGTGCACGCGGGCTGCGTGGCAAAAACAAGTTCCACAAACCTGCTGCACGCGCTTTGGGCTTGAGTTCTTCCACAATCTGCGTGGGGACCCAGGCGTTGCCTTTGGCGCGGTTGGCTGCAATTTCTTCGTAGAAACGCTTTTCGTTGGGGTAAATGTGTTCGTCCATGAAAGCCAGCAAGCGGGCTTGCAAGGTTTTTACTTTGTCGCTGTAGTCGAAGTTCATGACGTGTCCTTGAGGGTAAGAGAGATCAAGCCTGTTGCGCAAAACGCCATGCCAGTTCGGCCATGGGGCGTGCACCGGCCGCATGGGTTTTGGCTTGTGCGCTTGAGGCGGTGCCGGCTTCCACACGTTTGGCAATGCCTTGCAAGATGGCAGCAATGCGAAACATGTTGTAGGCGAGGTAAAAGTTCCAGTCGGTTTTCAAGTCGGCAGGTGTGGCTAAGCCTGTGCGGTCGCAGTAGCGGTGGATGTACTCGGACTCGCTGGGAATGCCAAGTGCCGCAATGTCGACACCGCCAATGCCGCGAAAAGTGCCAGGGGGAATGTGCCAGGCCATGCAGAGGTAGCTGAAATCAGCCAACGGGTGGCCGAGTGTGGACAGCTCCCAGTCAAGCAGCGCCAACACGCGGGGTTCGGTTGGGTGGAACATCAGGTTGTCGAGGCGATAGTCACCGTGCACGATGCTGACTTTGCTGGCGTCTTGTGCGCTGGCAGGCATGTGGGCGGGGAGCCACGCCATGAGTTGGTCCATCTCTTCGATCGGTTCGGTCACCGAGGCCACATACTGTTTGCTCCAGCGGCCAATTTGGCGCTCAAAGTAGTTGCCTGGTTTGCCGTAGGTTGCTAGCCCACGCTCAGCAAACGGCACGGTGTGCAGTGCGGCGATGACGCGGTTCATTTCGTCGTAAATGGCCGCACGTTCGGTGTTGGACATGCCGGGCAATGTTTGGTCCCACAGTACGCGACCTTGTACATAGGCCATCACATAAAAGGCACGGCCAATGACTGATTCGTCTTCGCACAGCACATGCATGCGTGCCACAGGCACATCGCTACCGTACAGGCCTTGCATCACTTTGAACTCGCGTTCAATCGCATGGGCCGAAGGCAAGAGCTTGGCCACGGGGCCCGGTTTGGCCCGCATCACATAACTTTGTTTGGGCGTGATGAGCTTGTAGGTGGGATTGGATTGCCCGCCTTGAAACATCTCCAGCGACAGCGGACCTTCAAACCCTGGCAGGTGGGCATGTAGCCACGCTTCGAGCGCGGCTATGTTGACGCTGTGTGTGTCGCTCACAGGTCGGGTTTGGTTGGTGTCTTCCCGACTCATGCGAGGTCTCCTGTCAGTTGTCGGCTTCGCTGATGTGGAGCAAAGCGTCGCGGTTGCGAATCACCAAACCACCCGGTTCGATGCGAATGGCTTCTTCGCGTTCCATGGCTTTGAGTTCTTGGTTCACCCGTTGGCGTGAGGCGCCCAGCAGTTGCGCCAACTCCTCTTGTGCCAAGTGCAAGCCGATGCGAATTTCTTGTCCGTTCGTCAAGCAAGGCACGCCATAGCTGCGTGCCAAATGCAGCAGTTGTTTGGCCAAGCGTGAGCGTAGGGGCAGGGTGTTGAGGTCTTCCACCAAACCAAACAGTTGGCGAATGCGACGTGCTTGCAAGCGCAGCATGGCGTCGTAAAACTCCACATGCTGACTCAGAATTTTTTGGAAGTCGGCTTTGGCGACACAGACGATCGTGGTGTCCCCGTGGGCATACACATCGTGCGTGCGGCGGTCTCCATCCAGAATCGCCACGTCGCCAAACCAAATGCCGGGCTCCACATAGGTGAAGGTGATTTGTTTGCCCGACAGCGACGTCGAGCTCACACGCACGGCGCCCCTGGCGCAGGCCATCCACTCGTCGGCCGAGTCGCCGCGTGCGGCAATCAAGTCGCCGTCTTTGCATCGTTTGACGTAAGCGCATCGAAGAATGTCGTGTCGTAGTGAGGGTGAAAGTGAAGAAAACCAACGCCCAGCGTTGATGGCTTCGCGTTCTTCGATATTAAGAATTGGATCGTCCATAGCCTGTCTTTTGCGTGACCTGAAATTGAAAGTTTGTCACTCAGGGGACCCGAGGGGTTGGGTTGTTCTGAGTGCGTGGTGCATGTGCGGGTGGTGAGTTTAATTTTCAGTGTGCATCAAGCTCAAGCCGAGCGCGCCACGCCGACGTAGCCAGGGGCTTGGGCGATACCGTGTGTCGCCATAAACGGTTTGCACATTGAACAGCACTTCCAAAATTTCGGTGGGGCCATAGAGGTCGCCCATTTTCAAGGGGCTCATGGGGTAGCCCCAGTCTTCGGTGCTGGCGGCGTCGAAGTCGCGCGGGGTGCAGAGCCCTTGCTGACACAAGTCGCACGCAATGTTGATGAGGTGGGCGATCACGCGTTGGGTGACGAAGCCGCCACTGTCGCGAATCATGCTGACGGCTTTGCCATCGCGGGCGAACAAGGCGTGTGCTGCATCACGCATGTCAGCCCGTGTGGCGGGGTTGGTGGCGAGCACGCGACGGCGTGTGAGTTTGTCGTCAATCAGCAGGTCGATGCCGATGGTGCGCGCCGGATCAAGCCGTTCAACGATGGCCACCGTGGTGACATCAAAACCCAACGGCGACACGATGGACAGCGCTTGCGCCGAAGGTGAGGTGCCGGTTTCAATCTTGGCGCCCAAATCCTTGAGCAATTGGTACAGCTCAGCTCGGCGCACGGCGCGGGACGACACCCACACAGGCGGTAGCTCGGCCACAGTGGGGGCGGCTGGTTCGGGGCTGGCTTGTGCAACGCCGTTCACGTAGGTGTAAAACCCCTTGCCGGCCTGTTGGCCTGTGGCACCGGTGCCCACGCGTTGGGCGGCCAAATCGCTGGGGCGATAGCGGGGCTCGTGGTTGTATTGTTGGTAAAACGAGGTGATGGCGGCTTGCGCCACGTCGATGCCGGTGAGGTCGAGCAACTCGAAAGGTCCGAGCTTGAAACCTGCTTGGTCGCGCAAGATGCGGTCGATGGTGGCGATGTCGGCGGTGCCTTCGGATGCGATCTGTAACGCCTCTGTAGCGCCTCCCAAAATGCCGAGTGTTTTGTAGATTGAATTCATGACAAAGATTATGACTGAGGTGTGCCAGAATCAAATTCATCTCATTCTTTTTGGAGCGCTTTCATGACCCTCAAACTGTGCGGCTTTGCGGTGAGCAACTACTACAACAAATTGAAAATTCAGTTGCTTGAAAAAGGTGTGCCGTTTGAGGAAGAGTTGGTCTGGGTGAAACCGGTCGAGCCTGCCACATTGCTGCGCTCACCCATGGGCAAGATTCCATTTTTGGACACGCCACATGGCTGCATCAGTGAATCGGCGGTGTGCGCCGAATACATCGAGCAAGCCTACCCACAACATCCGTTGATGCCAGTAGACCCGTTCGAAGCCGCCAAGGTGCGTGAAATCCTCACCTACTTGGAGTTGCATGTGGAGTTGGTGGCACGCGAGTTGTATCCACAAGCTTTCTTTGGCGGGCAAGTGGACGAAGAAACCAAAGTGCGTGTGCGCAAGCAGCTCACCAAGGGGATAGAGGGCTTGAGCAAGTTGGTCAAGTTCAAGCCCTATGTGGCGGGCGAGACATTCACCTTGGCCGATTGCTCGGCGATTGTGAATTTGTCATTGGCCTCGATGGCGTCAAAAGCTGTCTACGGGGAAGACTTGTTGGCGAACTTGCCCGTCAAGGCCTACACCCAGCAAATGTCTGAGCGGGCCTCGGTGCAAAAAGTCAACGAAGACAAGAAAGCCTGCATGGCCCTGATGGCCGAGCGTGCGGCTGCACGCAAGTCGGCTTAAAGCGTCGTTAACGCAGGCTCAGCGGCGCACCTGCAAAGCGCCAGGGTTGACGATGTTGGTGGGCGTGCCTTTGATGAAGTTCACCACATTGTCAAAGGCGGTGCCGAAATACAGCTCGTAGCTGTCTTGCTCCACATAGCCAATGTGGGGCGTGCAGATGCAGTTTTCCAAGCGCAGCAGGGCGTGGCCTTGCAGAATCGGTTCGCTTTCAAACACATCGATGGCTGCCATGCCTGGGCGGCCGCGGTTCAAGCCTGTGATCAACGCATCGGGCTCGATCAGCTCAGCACGTGAGGTGTTGACCAACAGCGAAGTGGGCTTCATGCGGTTGAGGTCGGCCAGGGTGACGATGCCACGCGTTTCGTCGACCAACCGCAGGTTCAAACTCAGCACATCGGCTTCTTCAAAAAACGCTTCGCGTGACGCGGCAACGTTGAGGCCATCTTTGGCGGCGCGTTCACGCGAGGCCTCGCTGCCCCACATCATCACGCGCATGCCAAATGCTTTGCCGTAACCCGCCAGCAGCTGACCAATCTTGCCGTAGCCCCAAATGCCCAGCGTCTTGCCGCGCAGCACTTGGCCGAGTCCAAAGTTGGTGGGCATGGAGCCTGCTTTGAGGCCCGCTTGTTGCCAAGCGCCGTGTTTGAGGTTGCTGATGTATTGGGGCAAGCGGCGCATGGCGGCCATGATCAACGCCCACGTCAATTCGGCCGGTGCGATGGGTGAGCCTGAGCCTTCGGCCACAGCAATGCCGCGTTCGGTGCAAGCGGCTAAGTCAATGTGGCTGCCAATCTTGCCGGTTTGGGAAATGAGTTTGAGTTTGGGCAGCTTCTCAAGCAGCTGCCGCGTCAGGTGCGTGCGTTCACGGATCAGCACCAGCACTTCGGCGTCTTTGAGTCTGACGGACAGCTGGCCCACGCCTTTGATGGTGTTGGTGTAAACCTTGGCAGGGTAGGCGTCTAGTTTGGAGGCGCAATCTAACTTGCGCACGACATCTTGGTAGTCGTCGAGGATGACAATGTTCATCCCCCAATTGTGCCTTGCACCCGAGGGCCTCGTGGCATGCACGAGGCCTTGAGAGGGTATCAGTGACGGTTCTCGAGTTCGGCCAAACGGTCGAGCTCTGCGCACACGTCGGCCATGCGACCCGAGATCACCATGCGGCCTGCGTTCTTGCGGTTATGTTGGGCTTCCATCACGCGTGCCACGCGCAAAGGCAAAGGGCGGTTGGCGCTTTGCAAGGCCTGTTCGGGCATGAAGCTGCGAACGACGTTGTGAAGAGGGTTCAAGAGGCGATAAGCGCCAAAAAGTGCGAGGCTCATGGTCGTGCTTTCTTTACATCATCATTGTGTTACGGATCAGGCCGACGGCCAGACCTTCAATTTCAAACGGCTCACCTGGCTCCACCAAGATGGTTTTGAAGTCAGGGTTTTCAGGCAGCAGCTCAATGTGGCTGGCAGTTTTGCGGAAGCGCTTGACTGTCACTTCTTCGCCCAAGCGGGCCACCACGATTTGCCCGTTCTTGGCGTCGCGTGTGGATTGAACCGCAAGCAAGTCACCATCCATGATGCCGGCGTCGCGCATGGACATGCCGCGCACGCGTAACAGGTAGTCGGGCTTGCGTTGGAACAAGCTGCTTTCCACGAAGTACGTTTGGTCCACATGCTCTTGCGCCAAGATGGGGGAGCCTGCCGCCACACGACCCACCAGCGGCAACGAAAAACCTGAGGGTGCGTGAGTGTAGGACGGCGTGTCTTGGTAGCTGCGTTGGTTGTGGCCTTTGAGGCGAATGCCGCGTGAGGTTCCGCTGACCAACTCGATGGCACCTTTGCGCGCCAAGGCTTGCAAATGTTCTTCGGCTGCGTTGGCAGATTTGAAACCCAGCTCGTTGGCAATTTCAGCGCGAGTGGGAGGCGAGCCGGTGTTGGCAATGGCCGATTGGATGAGTTCCAAAATTTGCTGTTGGCGCGGTGTGAGTTTGGGCATTTCAATCATCGGTTCGACTCCTGCACAATGTGGTCTGAGGGGTGTGCCTGTTTGGACATCCAGTAACTGTATTTTTAACCAGCTTTCTGGGTTTTGCAAGCATGGACGCAAAAAAAACTAAAAGAATTGTTGTTTTAGCCACAGGCGGCACCATTGCCGGCTTGGCTCCTGATGTCGCAAACCCGCATGAATACAAGGCTGGACAGGTGGCGGTGGCTGATTTGTTGGCCACAGCTTCCTCTGCCAATTGCCCTGTGGTGACGGAGCAACTGGCCCAAATAGACAGCAAAGACATGTCGTTTGCAATCTGGCAAAGCCTGTTGGCGCGCGTGGCGCATTGGTTGGCGCATGACGATGTGCAAGGTGTGGTCATCACCCATCGCACCGACACACTTGAAGAAACCGGTTACTTTTTGCAAACCGTTCTGCAACCGGCCAAGCCTGTGGCCTTGACGTGCGCCATGCTGCCTGCCAACGCGCCTGACAGCGATGGCCCTGCCAACTTGCAGCAAGCCTTGGAATGGGCGCACACATGGCGGCCAGCCAGCGATGCACACGGCGAACCTTCGTCTGTCGCCGTGGTGTGTGCGGGTCAGGTGCATGCGGGACACACCGTGCAAAAGGCTCATAGCCAGCAGCGCAACCCGTTTGTATCCACGCAGCCTGCGGCCGAAGAAGCAGGCGCCATGACTTGGCAAGTACCCAGCGTGGCGCAGGTGTTGGCTCGTCCATCGTGGCCGCGGGTGGACATCGTGCTTAACCATGCGGGTGCTGAAGGGCGCTTGGTACGCGCAGCAATGGCGCATGACGCCCCACAAGGCTGGGTGGTGGCGGGGACGGGCAACGGCACCTTGCACCACGACTTAGAAGCCGCGTTGCTAGAAGCGCAGCAGCAGGGGGCTTTGGTGGTGCGTGCATCACGTTGTGCTTTTGGTGGCGTGCAATCACGTGAGGGAGATGTGTTTCCACACGCGGGGTCTTTGACAGCTGTACAAGCGCGAGTGGCGATGTTGTTGCACCTCATCAGCCAAGGCCCAGCGTGATCGCACGAATGGCAGACGAACAGCTTAGGAATCGTCGACGTTGACAAAACGTAGACATAAAAAAGCCGCTCAGAGAGCGGCTTTTATGTGCGGGTTGCCCCGTTGAACGGAACTGAAGCTTTGACTTAAGCCCTTAAGCTGCCAGGGCTTGGAATGCGCGTTCTTTGATCTCGTCCACAGAGCCTGTGCCGCTGATGGCGCGGTACTTGGGGGCCGCTGCTGCGTCGGCCTTGGCCCAGCCAGAGTAGTAATCGACCAAGGGGCGGGTTTGGGCGCTGTACACGTCCAAGCGTTTTTTGACGGTTTCTTCTTTGTCGTCGTCGCGTTGGATCAAGGGCTCGCCGGTCACGTCGTCTTTGCCTTCCACTTTGGGTGGGTTGAACTTGACGTGGTACGTGCGACCGCTGGCCACGTG
>JBPCSU010000084.1:0-3462 GCA_051006815.1 Limnohabitans sp. | reverse complement strand
TGGCACATCCAAGACGTGACCGCCACCCTCAACGGCAAAGTTGTGATGACAGCCGAATGGGGCCCCGCTGTGTCCAAGAACCCCTTCCTGCAATTCACCATCAAAGGTGCCAAAGCCGGTGACAAAGTGGGTATTACTTGGAAAGACAACAAGGGCGATACACGCTCTGACGAAGCCACCGTCTCGTGATGGCTGTGAACGCAGTGGAGACATCTATGAAAAATTCAGCGCTGAAGTCCAAGCACATCAGCCTATTGGCTGCTGTGGGGCTCATCGGCTTGTCAGCCGCTGCGTTCGCCCAAAAGTCGTCAACCGACAGCATTGCTGAATACCGCGCCATGCTGCAAGACGGCAACCCTGCCGAGTTGTTTGAAGCCAAAGGTGAAGACCTGTGGAAGCAAAAGCGCGGCCCCAAAAATGCCTCATTAGAAAAGTGTGATCTGGGCAAAGGTGCAGGCGTCGTCAAAGGCGCTTGGGTCGAACTGCCACGCTACTTTGCTGACACCGGTCGTGTGCAAGATTTGGAATCGCGCTTGCTCACCTGCATGCAAGAACTACAAGGCTTCAATGCCGACGAGATTGCCAAGACACCGTTTGGCCGTGGCGAACAAAGCAATGTGACCGCTTTAGCCACATGGATTTCTTCAGAGTCCAAAGGTATGAAATTCAATCTGTCGCAAAGCCATGTGGAAGAGCGCAAGATGTACGAAGTGGGTAAACGCCTGTTCTTCATGCGCGGCGGTTCGCACGACTTTGCCTGTGCCACTTGCCACAGCCAAGATGACAAGCGCATCCGTTTGCAAGACCTGCCCAACCTCACCAAGAATCCAGGCGCTGGCAACGGCTTTGGTGCTTGGCCTGCTTACCGCGTGTCCAACGGTCAGATGTGGGGTGCTCAGTTGCGCTTGAACGACTGCTACCGTCAGCAACGCTTTCCCTATCCCTTGTTTGGAAGTGAAGCCACCATTGCCTTGGGTGTTTACATGGGCGTCAACGGCAAAGGTGGTGAAGCCACAGCGCCGGCTATTAAGCGATAAGGACACGTCATGAACCGCAAACACTCTTTGGCTCTGGCCATTTGCACGGCGGCTGTGTTGGCCGCTTGCTCCGCTCCTATGCCTTCCAGTGCCGATCTGGACAAACTGACGCAAGACGTCGTGGCGCGCTCTTTCCGTGCGGAAGGGCAAGCCAAGCTAGACCGACTGAACCCCGATGAAGACAACCATTTGTGCGCCGAAGCCGACCGCACCGGTGTGGCCATGGAAGCCAAAGTAGCGGCTGAAATCGAAGCCCGCAACATGAAAACCATCAAGGCACCTGCAGATGGCAAATACCTAGGTGACTTCAAAGAAGGCGAAAAAGTTGCGCAAAGCGGTGCCGGTAAAACATGGACAGACAAAGCCGATTCCGCCAACGGCGGCAACTGCTACAACTGCCACCAAATCAGCAAAGAAGAGCTGTCGTTTGGTACGCTCGGCCCGAGCTTGTACAACTACGGCAAGATCCGTGGCGTGACCAATCCCAACAGCGCCGAAGCCAAACCCATCGTGGAATACACCTGGGGCAAGATTCAAAATGCACGTGCCTACAACGCGTGTTCCAACATGCCGCGTTTTGGTCACAAGGGCATCTTGACGGAAGCTCAAATTAAAAACGTGATGGCTTTGTTGCTCGACCCCGCGTCGCCTGTCAACAAGTAATCTTTTTCACAGCCGCAGCATGAGCTTTTCATCTGCGGCTTTTCTACGCGATTTAAATAAGTGGGTGCTGATATGAACTTAACCAAACGTGAATTCATGCAAGTCATCGGTGCGGGCAGCATGGCTGGCATGAACATGAACGCATTCGCGCAGACCGATACAGGTGTTGCTGCGAATGGCCTGTACAACATTCCCAAGTTTGGTCAAGTGTCCTTCCTGCACATGACCGATTGCCACGCGCAACTCAAGCCCATTTACTTCCGCGAGCCCAGTGTCAACTTAGGCATTGGCAGTATGAAGGGCAACTTGCCGCACTTGGTCGGTGAGCATTTGCTCAAAACGGCGGGTGTGCGCCCCGGCAGCGCCGAAGCCTATGGCATGAGCTATTTGAACTTTGAAACCGCAGCCAAACGCTACGGCAAGGTGGGCGGCTTTGCGCACTTGGCCACCTTGGTGAAACGCCTCAAAGCCAGCCGCCCTGGGGCGTTGCTGCTGGACGGGGGCGACACCTGGCAAGGCTCGGCCACTTCCTTGTGGACCAACGGGCAAGACATGGTGGATGCGTGTAAGTTGTTGGGTGTCGATGTGATGACCGGCCACTGGGAATTCACCTACGGCATGGAGCGTGTGCAAGAAATCGTCAACAAAGATTTTGCGGGCAAGGTCGACTTTGTTGCCCAAAACATCAAGACCCAAGACTTTGGTGACCAAGTGTTCAAGCCTTATGTAATTCGCGAAATCAATGGTGTGCCATGCGCCATCATTGGTCAAGCGTTTCCCTACACACCGATTGCCAATCCGCGCTACATGGTGGCGGACTGGGCGTTTGGCATTCAAGACGAAAACATGCAAAAAATGGTGGACGAAGCCCGAGCCAAAGGCGCGCAGGTGGTGGTCGTGTTGAGTCACAACGGCATGGACGTGGACTTGAAGATGGCCAGCCGCGTCAGTGGCATCGATGCCATCATGGGGGGACACACCCACGACGGCATGCCTGTTGCCACCTTGGTCAACAACAAAGGCGGTAAAACCATCGTCACCAATGCAGGTTCCAACGGCAAGTTCTTGGGCGTGCTTGACTTCGAGGTGAAGAACAAACGCATCACCGATTTCCGCTACAAGCTGTTGCCGGTGTTTGCCAACATGCTGCCGGCCGACAAGGAGATGGATGCACTCATCACCAAAATCCGTGCACCCTACGAAGCCAAGCTCAACGAAAAACTGGCGGTGACCGAAGGCACCTTGTACCGCCGTGGCAATTTCAACGGAACGGGTGACCAGCTGTTGCTCGATGCGCTGATGGACGTGCAGGGGGCCGACATGGCGTTCTCGCCCGGTTTCCGTTGGGGCACGTCCTTGTTGCCAGGTCAAGCCATCACCCGCGAATGGTTGATGGACATGACGGCCACCACCTACTCATACGCCACCGTGACCGAGATGACCGGGGAGACCATCAAGACCGTGCTCGAAGACGTGTGCGACAACTTGTTCAACCCCGATCCGTACTACCAACAAGGCGGTGACATGGTGCGTGTGGGTGGCCTTGAATACGTGTGTCGCCCAACCGAAAAAATGGGCAACCGCATTGGTGAGATGCGCCTCAAAGGCAAGCTCATTGACGCAAATAAGAAATACAAAGTGGCAGGTTGGGCCCCTGTGGCCGAAGAGGCCAAGAACCAAAACCTCAAGCAAGTGTGGGAAGTGGCTGAGCAGTGGCTCAAAGCCAGCGGCGGCAAAGTGTCTGCGCGCAAGCTCAATACGC
>JBPCSU010000083.1:0-17628 GCA_051006815.1 Limnohabitans sp. | reverse complement strand
GGCTACCACCGACCCCAAGTCGCGGCCCTTCACGAAGATGCCAATCGCCATGGTGCGCCGACCCGCTTCCCGCGCGATGTTCATGGCGCCACTGCCTTGTCGAATCGTGGCGACGTTTTCAAGCGTGGCATACCCGCCGCCTGGTAGCGCGATGGGAGTGGCCGGTAAATTGATGACAGCGCGTCGTTCGCTCGAGAGACGCAGGGCCACTGTGAATTTGCGTTCACCTTCCCAAATTTGCGTGGTGGCGCGCCCGGCCAACGCGGACTCAATCACGTCTTGAATGTCTCCCACGTTCAGGCCCAAGCGTGCGGCGCGGTCGCGGTCGATGTCGATCAACAGTTGGGGCACTTCGCCCAAGCGGTCAATTTCGGCGCGCTGTACCCCCACGACTTGTTTGAATTCGCGTTGCATTGCTTCGGTCGTGCGTCGCAATTCGTCTAAGTCATCGCCTGAGACTTTGACGACGATTTGGCCCTTGATTTGCGAAATGGATTCGAGCACGTTGTCGCGAATGGGCATTGAAAATGCTGGATCCACGCCCGGGATGACGGTTAATTTTTGATCCATTTCTTCAATCAATAAATCATGTGTCATCCCTTTGCGCCATTCCTCTGCGGGTTTGACGTCGACGAACACTTCCGCCATGCTGAGTGTTTTCGGGTCCGTGCCGTCTTCGGGTTGACCGGCCTTGGAGACCACGGTTCGCACTTCGGGAATCGTCAACAGTTGGAGGCGCGCTTTGCGCAACACGTTGGCGGCTTCTTCTTGAGACACGCTGGCAGGCATGTCCCAGTTCACCCAAAACGTGCCTTCGTTGAGCTCCGGCAAGAACTCCGAGCCCAAGCTTGCAGCGGCCACGATTGAAATCGCGAACCCACTCAAGGCCATCGTGACCACTTTGCGAGGTTGTTCCAATGCCCAATTCAAAACGGGTTCATAGACCCGTTTGGCCCACGACACGAGGCCGTTGTCGCCGTGCGGAATGCCTTTGCGCAGCATCCAGTAAGCCAACAAAGGCACCAGCGTGAGTGAAAAAATCAACGAACCTACCAACGCGGTGGTGACCGACAGCGCCATGGGCTGGAAGATGCGTCCCTCATGGCGTTGCAGCGCGAAGATGGGAATGTGCGCTGCAATGATGATGAGCATCGAGAACAAAGTGGGACGACCCACTTCGTTGGCCGCGTTCGTGATGAGCGTGCGTCGCTCTTTCTCGTTCATGCCTTCGCCGCGCTCGGCCAGCCGGTGCATGATGTTTTCAATCACGATCACGGCGCCGTCCACAATGATGCCGAAGTCCATGGCGCCCAAGCTCAACAAGTTTGCTGGTACGCCCAAAATCTTCAGGCCCAAGAATGTAGACAGCAGCGCCAGAGGAATCACCACCACCACGGCCAGTGATGCGCGCATGTTCGACAAGAACAAATACAGCACCAACGACACCAGCAACGCGCCTTCCACCAGGTTTTTGAATACGGTGGTGAGGGTTTTGCCCATCAGCCAGGTGCGGTCATAAAACGGCACGATTTGAACGCCCTTGGGCAACACGCGGTCGTTCAGGTCGTTCAGTTTTTCTTTGACGCCTTTCAGCACCACGCTCGGGTTCTCGCCCTTGCGCATGATGACGATGCCAGTGACCACGTCATCGTCCATGTCTTGTCCCACCGTGCCGAGGCGAGGCACGGCCCCGATGGCGACAGTGGCCACATCGCGCACCAACACCGGCGTGTTGCCGCGGGCGGTGACGACGATGTTGCCAATGTCTTGTGCCGAGTGCAGCAAGCCAATGCCGCGAATGGCGAACTGTTGTGTGCCTTGCGGCACGTAGCTACCGCCCGCGTTGGCGTTGCCCCTGCCCAGTGCCTCTTGCAGGTCTTGCAACGTAAGTTTGTAAGCCCGCAGCTTTTGCATGTCGGGCTGTACTTCGTATTGCTTGATGTAGCCACCCATCCCCACCACATCCGCGACGCCGGGAATTTGGCGCAGCGCGCGCTCGACAGTCCAATCTTGAATGGTGCGCAACTCGGTGGACGTTTTGCCGTCACCTTTGAGGCGGTAGCGCATGACCTCGCCAACCGGTGTGGCGTTGGGCATCACATTGGCCTGCACGCCGGGTGGCAAATCCACGCTGCTTAAGCGTTCGTTCACTTGTTGGCGTGCGAGGTTCACCTCGGCTTTGTCGTCATACGTCACCACGGTGAACGACAGGCCAAATTGCGTGTGTGAGAAAACGCGAATCGAGTTGGGCAGACCAGAAAGCGCCACCTCGATGGGTAGCGACACTTCTTTTTCTACCTCTTCGGCGGCACGTCCTGGATACAGCGCGATCACGGTCACTTGCGTGACCGTGACGTCGGGAAAAGCTTCGACCGACAGGTTTTTAAAAGCGAACACCCCCGCCATCACAAACAAGCAAGTACCCAGCAGGATGAACAGCGGCTGGTTCAGTGCGTAATGAATGAGCCGTTTCATTTCGAACCTGCGCGGTGTTCAGTGACGGCGGTGGCGTGTTGTTTGGCTTCCTCTTGGGCGTTTCTGAACTCACGCGCCAACAGCAAGCTGTTTTCCTTCACCACCAACTCACCGGCTTGTACGCCGTCGACGATCAGTACCTCCTGCAAGCCTTCGTAGCCCAACTTGACGCGACGGGGTTCAAACACGCCAGGCTCGGTTTGCACATAGGCCCAGTGCTCGGTGCCGCGCAGTTGCACGGCGCTGGCCGGCACCAACACGCCGTCGGCGAGCTTGCGTTGAATGTGTGCCGTGCCCAGCATTTCGGCTTTCAGTAACCGCTGTGCGTTGTTGATCACGGCGCGTACTTTGATGGCGCGGGTGTTGCTGTCAATGAAATCGCCGGTGGCGGCAATCTTGGCTTCAAACGATTGGCCGGGGAAAGTCGGCAGGGTGAGTGTGATGGGTGTGCCGGGTTTGAGCGAGGCGACGTCAGATTCGCGTGCGTCAATTTGAATCCACAACACGCTGGGGTCGCTCACCACGAACAAGGCCATGTTGCCCGGGCCGCCTTGGTCGGGGCGCACTTCTTGACCGGCGCTCAAATTGCGTTCCACCACTACACCGCGCACGGTTGCGGCGAGGGCCAGTTGTTGGTTCACCTGGTTGGCGCTGCCGTACATGCGCGTGCGCGCTTGTGCGCGTGCCAGTTCGGCTTTGGCGCGCAGCGCATCGGCTTCGGTCATGTCGAGTTCTTTGCGGGAAATCACATCGGCTTCAAACAGGGTTTGGTGGCGTGCCAAGGCGCGTTCGGCCACTTGGGCGTCGGCCAGGGCTTTGGCTGTGTCGGCTTGGGCCGCGCCAAACTCGGGAGAGGCGAGGGTGGCCAACACTTGGCCGGCTTGTACCTGTTGACCAACGTCGGCGTTCAAACTCAGCACGCGTCCGGCAAATGCGGGGTAGATGCGCTGGGTGCGTTCTTCATTCCAGACCAAGCGGGCGGGCAGTTCAATCGTGATGTTCTCTGCGCGTTTGGCTTCAACGGCGCCCAGTAGCAGCAACTGTGGGTGCCCTGCTGGAAAGCGCAATTGCTGGCCTTGCACGATGGGTAGCGGTGCGGGGGGGCGTGCCGTGGTTTCGGTGCCGCCGAAGGTGTAAGCCAACACCACGACGGTCGCCAAGATGCCGATCGCGCTGTAGCGCTTGGTGGGCGTGTTGAAAAGCGTTTGGCTGGTGTGGCGCAAGCGGTCTTGGAAGTTCTGTCGTATGCTCATGTCACGTTTATCGTTCATCGTGCCTGACCAGTCCCTGACTTCATTTTTTATAAAGTTGCTGTGAGAATTTTGTTGGTTGAAGACGACACCGTGTTGCAAACGGTCATGTTGCGTAGCCTCACGGACGCAGGTCATCGCGTGGACGCCGCCAGCCACTTGGAAGAAGGGGCACACTTTTGGCAAGTGCAGTCCTATGACGCGGTGTTGTTGGATCTCAATTTGCCCCTCAACGGTCAAGTGCAAGCGGCGCAAGGCAGCGGCCTGCAACTGCTGCGCGAAGCGCGCGCACGCGGCGATCGCACCCCTGTGCTGGTGCTCACGGCGCGCAACCGCACGGACGAACGCATTGCCGGCTTGGACGCCGGTGCTGACGATTACTTGGGCAAGCCCTTTGATTTGGAAGAGGTGGAAGCCCGTTTGCGTGCGCTGGTGCGACGCAGCCAAGGCGTGGATGACGAAGTGCATGTGGGGCGCTTGCGCTTGCATCGCAAACACCGCCGGATCTTTTTGGATGAGGCCGGCTTGGCATTGCCCGCCCGCGAGTTTGAGGTGCTGTGTGAGCTGATGACGCCCCCAGGGCGCGCCGTCAGCAAGCGCGTGCTGTCCGACAAGCTGTCTGGCTTTGACGAAGCCTTGGGCGATAACGCGTTGGAGGCGTTCATTTCTCGTTTGCGCAAAAAACTCATGGACAGCGGTGCCACCATTCGCACCTTGCGCGGCATTGGTTACGTGCTCGAGGAGCAAGTCTGATGCGGACGATTGGCAAGCCGTCCTTGCGCAATCGGTTGTTGCGGCACGTTTTGGTGCCACTGGCCGTGACGTGGTTGCTCGGCTCGGCCTTGGTGGTGGGCATTGCTTCTTACTTCGCGCAACAAGCGTTTGACCGCGCGTTGCTGGACGATGCTTATTTGGTGGCGAGCCACATGCGCCGCTCCTCGGACGAGTCGGGCAATGTGAACCTGAGCCTTTCTGCGCAAGAGATGAACACGGTCTTGTTTGACCAAAGCGAATCTTTGTATTTCGCTGTGTTCAGCCCGACGGGTGAGTTGTTGGCTGGCCACGCGGGCTTGCGACCTTCGCAATTGGATGCGAATTTGAAGCCCTCCTTTGATGCGGTCGAGTTTCAAGGACGGGTCTTGCGCAGCGTGACGGTTCACCGCACCCAGCCTGCGCATTTTTATGTGGTGATGGCGCAAACCACCACCAGCCGCGACCATTTGCTGCAGCGCTTGTTGACGTTTTCGCTGGTGCCTCAGCTGTTGTTGTTGCTCTGGTTGGCCGCGTGGTTGCAACGCGCCATCGCGGACGATTTAGAGCCCTTGGCGGCGTTGGAAAAAGCAGTGGACCAACGCGATGCACGTGACCTCACGCCTGTGCCCGTGAGTGCGACCACCCGCGATGTGCAGCGCTTGGGCCAAGCGATCAATGCCTTGTTGGGGCGCATTGCGTCGAGTGTTCAGGCCCAGCGAGAGTTCTCGGGCAATGTGGCGCACGAGCTGCGAACGCCTTTGGCAGGCATTCGTGCGTTGGCCGATTACGGATTGCGTCACAACGATCCGCAAGTGTGGCGCGAGCAGCTGCAAGGCGTGGCACAAAGCCAAGAACGCGCCAGTCATTTGGTGGACCAATTGTTGGCCTTGGCCTTGGCAGATGAAGCGCACCACACCTTAGAACAAAAGCCCGTGGCACTGGATGTCTTGGTGGGTGAGGCGGTGCTGCGGTTCTTGCCGCAGGCCGATGCTGCGGGTGTTGATTTGGGCGCACGTGGCATTGAACAGCCCGTGTGGGTGCAAGCCAATGACGCATTGCTCGAAGGCGTGTTGAACAATTTGTTGGACAACGCCTTGCGTTACGGTCGCGCGCCCGAAGGGGCGAGTCACATCACCGTGTCGGTCTCTGATGCGCCGGGTGCGGTGGTGTTGTCGGTGATCGACAACGGTCCTGGCGTCTCGTCCGAACAACTCAAACGCCTCACGCAGCGTTGGGTGCAAGGCTCAGCCGGCGAGGCGCTCAAAGAGGGTTCGGGTTTGGGTTTGGCCATCGTCAGCGAATACGTGCGCTTGTTGGGTGCCAAGGTCGGCATGCAAACCGAAAGCCCCCACGGGCTGCGCGTGAGTGTCACTTTGAACAAGCCCTTGTAAAATCGCGCGCTGCTTCGCAGGGCGGCTCACAGCCCCTGCATCCCCCAAAGGTTGGTTGTTTATGTTGTACCCCCAAGAGTTTGATGTCATCGTCGTTGGCGGTGGCCACGCTGGCACAGAGGCGGCCTTGGCCGCTGCACGCATGGGCGCCAAAACTTTACTCTTAAGTCACAACATCGAGACCTTGGGGCAGATGAGTTGCAACCCCTCCATTGGCGGGATTGGCAAAGGCCATTTGGTCAAAGAAGTTGACGCACTCGGCGGGGCGATGGCGTTGGCGACCGACGAGGGCGGTATCCAGTTTCGTATTTTGAACAGCTCCAAGGGGCCAGCGGTGCGTGCCACCCGCGCCCAAGCCGACCGTATTTTGTACAAGGCGGCGATTCGCCGCATGCTCGAAAACCAGCCCAACCTGTGGTTGTTCCAACAGGCGGTGGACGACCTGATGGTGGAGGGCGAACGCGTGGTGGGTGCCACCACCCAGGCTGGCATTCGTTTTCGCAGCCGCACTGTGGTGTTAACGGCAGGCACCTTCTTGGATGGCAAGATCCATGTGGGGCTGAACAACTACGCGGGAGGCCGTGCGGGCGATCCGCCGGCCGTGAGTTTGTCGGCGCGTCTCAAAGAGTTGAAGCTGCCGCAAGGCCGTTTGAAAACCGGCACCCCGCCGCGCATCGATGGCCGCACGATTGACTTCAGCCAATGTACCGAGCAGCCCGGCGACGGCCACCCCGGCGGCTTGCCGGGTGACGTGCCGGTGTTCAGCTTCATGGGGCGCGCGTCCATGCACCCGCAACACATGCCGTGCTGGATCACCCACACCAACCAGCGCACGCACGACATCATCCGCTCCGGCTTTGACCGCAGTCCTATGTTCACCGGCAAGATTGAGGGCGTGGGCCCGCGTTATTGCCCGAGTGTGGAAGACAAGATCAACCGGTTCGCGGACAAAGACAGTCACCAAATTTTCTTGGAACCTGAAGGTTTAACGACCCACGAGTTCTACCCGAATGGCATCAGCACCAGTTTGCCGTTTGACATTCAGTATGAGCTGGTCCGCTCGATGAAGGGTTTGGAAAACGCCCACATCATCCGCCCCGGCTACGCCATTGAGTACGACTACTTTGACCCACGTGAGTTGAAGCGCAGTTTCGAAACCCGTGCCATTGGCGGCCTGTTTTTTGCGGGCCAAATCAATGGCACCACCGGGTATGAAGAGGCGGCGGCACAAGGCTTGTTCGCCGGCATCAATGCGGCCTTGCAATGTCGGAGCATGGCGGGTGCCGCTAACGACTTTGGCGGCGCTTGGACGCCGGGCCGCGACTTGGCCTATTTGGGGGTGTTGGTGGACGACCTCACCACCAAGGGCGTGACCGAGCCTTACCGCATGTTCACCAGCCGCGCCGAGTTCCGCTTGCAGCTGCGCGAAGACAATGCCGACATGCGCCTGACCGAACTGGGGCGTCAAATGGGCTTGGTGGACGATGCGCGCTGGGAGGCATTCAGCCGCAAACGCGACGCTGTTTCACGTGAAACAGAGCGACTCAAATCCATCTGGGTCAACCCGCGCAATCTGCCTGCGGCCGAAGCCGAGCGCGTGCTGGGTAAGAGCATTGACCGTGAATACAACCTGGCCGACTTGTTGCGCCGTCCCGATGTCAGCTACCAAGGCCTCATGTCCATGGACGAGGCCAAGTACCAAAACTCCGAGTTGTTGGACGGGTTGTCGGGTGACGATGTTTCACGTGAAACCACCCGCGCCATCATCGAGCAAATCGAGATTGCGGCCAAATACGCGGGCTACATCGACCGCCAGCGTGACGAGGTGGAACGTGCCGCGCACTATGAAAACCTCAAGCTGCCAGACGACTTGGACTACAACCAAGTCACGGCTTTGTCGTTTGAGGTGCGTCAGCGCCTGAGCCGTCAGCGCCCCGAAACCCTGGGTCAGGCCTCGCGCTTGTCGGGCATCACGCCCGCAGCGATCTCGTTGTTGCTGATTCACCTCAAGCGCTCCCGCGTCAAAGGCTTCGCTCAAGACGCTGCCACTGGCAGCGCAACCGAGGCGGCCTGATGCATCCGAAGCTACCCGCCCTGCAACAAGGGCTTGCTGCTTTGGGTTTGTCTTTGGGTGAAGACCAACAAGTCCAGCTGTTGGCTTACCTGGACTTGATCGCCAAGTGGACCAAGGTTTACAACCTGACGGCGGTCCGCGATGCGGATGAGATGTTGACCCACCACTTGCTCGACAGTCTGGCCGTCATCGCCCCGTTGCGTCGAGAGCTGGCCAAGTTGCCGGTGGCGGAGGGCGACTCGGCCCAGCGCGCGTTCAGTTTGCTGGATGTAGGGGCGGGTGCCGGGTTACCCGGCATCGTCATAGCCATCGCCTGTCCGAACATCTCGGTCACGTGTGTGGACACGGTTGCCAAGAAAGCGGCCTTCATCCAGCAGGTGGCGGCCACCTTGAGGCTGCCCAACCTCAAGGGTTTGCATGCGCGGGTGGAGTCGCTGACCCAACCGTATGACGTGGTGTGCTCGCGCGCCTTTGCCTCACTCCTCGACTTCACCACGTGGTCGCGTTCGGCTTTGGCGCCCCAGGGGGTGTGGATGGCCATGAAGGGCAAACACCCGCACGACGAGCTGGCTGTTTTGCCAGCCAACACGACCGTGTTTCACGTGGAACAGTTGCAAGTGCCCGGCTTGGATGCGGAGCGCTGCATCGTCTGGATGCGCGGTTAAACTTCTCCCTCTTCAGAATTTAGAGGTTCCCATGTTCGGTATCGCGGACTACGGCGCATTTGTCGTGGCCATCATTGTCTTTTTGGCCATCCCCGGGCCTGGTAATTTGGCCTTGCTGACGGCAACGGGCAAGGGCGGTGTGCGTTCGGGCATGGCTGCCACGCTGGGCGTGATTGCAGGCGACCAAGTGTTGTTGTGGATGGCGGTGGCCGGTTTGTCCGCGGTGATCATCAACTACCCCAGTTTGTATAGCTCGGTCAAATGGGCGGGCGCGGCCTATCTGATCGGCTTGGGTTATTCCTTGTTCAAAAGCCAACCGGGCGATGCGCCTGTGTTGAACATGAAGCCCGATCATTTTTTTCGTCAAGGGCTGTTCATCACGCTGTTGAACCCGAAGGCGATTGTTTTCTACATGGCCTTCTTTCCGTTGTTTGTTGACCCCGCCATTCACCAAGGACTGCTCACCTTTGCCGTGATGGCCGGCACCATTGCCGTGCTCACCTTGGGTTATGGGTTGGTGGTGGTTTTGTTGGCGCACCATTTGGCCGACCGTGTGCGCGCCAACCCCATCGTGGGGACGCTGCTGAACAAAGTGGCGGGCGCGTTGTTGATTGGTTTTGGCCTGAAGTTGGCCTTGTTTAAATAAATTTTCAGTTTCTTTCGAAAGTAGTTATGGCCAAAATTTTCTGCATTGCCAACCAAAAAGGCGGCGTCGGCAAAACCACCACCACCGTGAATTTGGCCGCAGGTTTGGCGTTTGTGGGCCAGCGCGTGTTGATGGTTGACTTGGACCCGCAAGGCAATGCCACCATGAGCTCGGGCGTTGACAAGCGTGAGATGGAACTCTCGGTCTACGACGTGTTGCTTGAAGAAGCCACCGTGGCCGAGGCCCGCATTCGCAGCAACTGGGGCACTGAAGGCGTGCGCGGCAAAATTCCCACCTACGACGTATTGGGTGCCAACCGTGATTTGGCCGGGGCTGAGGTCGAGCTGGTGTCGCTCGAGCGCCGCGAGAACCGCCTCAAACAAGCGTTGGCCGCCGTCGATCAAGAGTACGACTTTGTGCTTATTGATTGCCCGCCGTCCTTGTCCATGCTCACCCTCAATGGCCTCTGCTCCGCCCATGGCGTCATCGTGCCCATGCAGTGCGAATACTTTGCACTGGAAGGACTGACGGACTTGGTCAACACCATCAAACAAGTGCATGCCAACTTGAACCGCGAGCTCAAAATCATTGGCCTGTTGCGCGTCATGTTTGACCCTCGCATCACCTTGCAACAGCAGGTGAGCGAACAACTCAAAGACCACTTTGGCGACAAAGTGTTCAGTGCCGTCATCCCACGCAATGTGCGCTTGGCCGAAGCCCCGAGCTACGGCTTGCCCGGCGTGGTGTTCGACCCCTCGGCCAAAGGCAGCCACGCGTTTGTGGACTTTGCGCACGAGATGGTTGAGCGCGTGAAGAAGTTTTAAGTTGCCCACCTTCGGCCCTCCACAACGCTTCACCCCGTGACCTCACCTGTCTTGCTCCTTCCTGGCTGGCACAACAGCGGCCCTGACCATTGGCAAAGCCTGTGGCAGGCTCAGCATGGCTACACCCGTGTCGAGCAGCACAACTGGGATTGGCCCTTGCGAGGCGACTGGATGATGCAGCTCGAAGAAGCCGTGTTGGCACATGAGCGCAGCGTGTTGGTGGCGCACAGTTTGGGTTGCGTGTTGGTGGCCGCATGGGCGGCCCATTCGACTAACACGCACCGCGTGAAAGCTGCTTTGCTGGTGGCGCCGGCCGATGTCGAGCGCGCCGAAATGCAACACATGTTGCACAGCTGGAGTCCCATCGTGCGCGAGCGTTTGCCGTTTCCCAGCGTGATGGCCGCCAGCCGCAATGACCCCTATTGCAGCCTCATGCGCGCCAGTGCGTTGGCGCACGCCTGGGGCTCGCGCTTGGTCGATTGCGGCATGAGTGGCCACATCAACGCAGAAGCAAAGCTGGGCGATTGGCCCGAGGGCTTTGCCTTGTTACAAGAATTCATCACAGAAGAAGAAACCCATGGTCACTAAAAAACCCAAAGGCTTAGGCCGCGGACTCGAAGCCTTGCTCGGTCCCAAAGTCGACGACACCGCCGCAGCCAAAGCCGCCGCCGCGGAAGGCTTGCCCAACACCTTGCCGCTGAGTGACATGGTGCCTGGCATGTACCAACCGCGCACGCGCATGGACGAGGGCGCGTTGTATGAGTTGGCCGAGAGCATCAAGGTGCAAGGCATCATGCAGCCCATCTTGGTCCGTCAATTGCACGAAGGCCCGAACGCGGGCAAATACGAAATCATTGCGGGCGAACGCCGCAGCCGCGCCGCCAAGTTGGCAGGCCTCGACACGGTGCCGGTGTTGGTGCGTGATGTGCCCAACGAATCGGCAGCCGCCATGGCGCTGATCGAAAACATCCAACGTGAAGACCTCAATCCGCTGGAAGAAGCACAAGGCTTGCAACGCTTGATCAAAGAGTTTGGCCTCACGCACGAGTTGGCCGCACAGGCCGTGGGCCGCTCACGCAGTGCGGCAAGCAACTTGTTGCGTTTGCTCAACTTGGCCGACCCCGTGCAATCCATGCTGATGGCCGGCGACATTGACATGGGCCACGCCCGTGCCTTGTTGGCCTTGGACCGCGCGACGCAAATCACCGCAGCGAATCAAATCAGCGCCAAGAAAATGTCGGTGCGCGAGGCCGAGAGCTTGGTGAAAAAACTCGGTGCCGAATTCAACTTGGTGCCGCAAAAACCCAAGAGCGAAAAATCGCGCGACATCAAACGTGTCGAAGAAGAACTGTCTGATTTGCTCACGGCCCAAGTCGAAGTGCGTGTGAGAAAACGCGTCAAGCGCCACGGCCGCATTGAAGAGATGGGCGAGCTGGCGATTCAGTTTGGTTCGCTCGACGAACTCAACGGCCTCATCGACAAGCTGCGCAAATAAGGCGGCGCATCACGCCGAATCACCAGGAAAAAATCTTTCCTGGGTTCATGATGTTGTGCGGGTCCAGTGCGTGCTTGATGGTGCGCATCATGTTCACCGCGCCATCGCCTGTTTCCGCACGCAAGAATTCCATTTTGTGAAGACCCACGCCGTGTTCGCCGGTGCAGGTGCCCCCCAGCGCCAACGCACGTGCCACCAGTTTTTGATTCAGGTCTTCTGCTTGCGCGTACTCGTCGGCGTCATTGGGGTCAATCAAATAGCCCATGTGGAAGTTGCCATCACCGACGTGCCCTACCAAGAAGTAGGGCAGGCCTGAGGCATTGGCCTCGGCGATCGAGTCCAGCATGGCGTCGGCCAAACGGCTGATGGGCACACAGGTGTCGGTGGTGACCGCACGACAACCTGGGCGGCTTTGAATCGCCGCAAAGTAGGCGTTGTGTCGCGCGGTCCACAAACGTGTGCGTTCTTCAGGGGTTTCGGCCCATTCAAACGCCACGCCGCCGTGTTCGCTGGCAATTTCTTGCACGGTCTGGGCTTGTTCTTTCACGCCGGCAGGTGAACCATGAAACTCCATCAACAACAAGGGCGTTTCGGCCAGCGTTAACTTGGCATATTGGTTCACGATTTGTACCGACCGGCCGTCCAACAACTCAACGCGCGCAATCGGCACCCCCATTTGAATGGTGGCGATGGTGGTGTGCACCGCCGCTTCAATGCTGGGGAAAGAGCAGATCGCCGCAGACACGGCTTCAGGCAAGGGGTAGATGCGCAGGGTGATTTCGGTCATCACGCCCAAGGTACCTTCGCTGCCAACGAACAAGCGCGTGAGGTCGTAGCCTGCGGCTGATTTTTTGGCGCGCGTGCCGGTGCGAATCACCTCGCCGCTGGCGGTGACCACTTCGAGGGCCAACACGTTTTCACGCATCGTGCCGTAGCGCACGGCATTGGTGCCGCTGGCGCGTGTGGCGCTCATGCCGCCAATCGACGCATCTGCACCGGGATCGATCGGAAAGAACAAGCCGGTGCTTTTGATTTCTTCATTCAGTTGCTTGCGCGTGACGCCGGGTTGTACGGTGACGGTCAAGTCTTCGGCGTTGACACTGAGCACTTTGTTCATGCGGCTCACGTCCACGCTGATGCCGCCTTGCACGGCCAGCAAATGGCCTTCGAGTGACGAGCCCACGCCAAATGGAATCACCGGCACTTGGTAGCGCGCCGCCAAGGCCACGGCATCGGCCACGTCTTGTGTGGATTCGGCAAACACCACGGCGGCGGGTGGGGGCACGTGCATGAAGGCCGACTCGTCGCGCCCGTGTTGTTCACGAATCACTTGTGCCGTTGAGCAGTTGGCGCCAAAGCGCGCCTGCAAGGCATCGATCAATGCAGCGGGTACATCGCGCAGCGCGATGGCGGGGGCCAAGTGTTGGGCGGGGGTGGGGGCATTCATGGGGCGTCTCCTAAGCGAAGCCTGATTCTAAGAACAAGCCCGTCTTCGCGTCGGCCACGTGCGTGACAGGCACAATAGACAAATCAAGAGACGAGGGAGAGACAGATGGGGAACCGACTCACACAAATTGCCACCCGCACCGGCGACGCCGGCACCACCGGTTTGGGCAACAACCAACGGGTGTCTAAAAATAGCCTGCGCGTGCATGCCATGGGTGAGGTGGACGAACTCAACTCCAACATTGGCGTGCTGTTGTGTGAAGACATGGCTACCGACGTGCGCGAGGTGCTGGTCGAAATTCAGCACCAGCTGTTCAACCTCGGCGGCGAGCTGTCCATTCCCGGGTTTGAATTGTTGAAAGAAGAGGCCGTGCAAGCGCTTGACGATGCGCTGGCCACCTACAACGCGCAACTGCCCAAACTCGAAGAGTTCATCTTGCCGGCCGGCACGCGCGGCGCCGCTTTGTCGCACGTGTGCCGCACCGTGGCGCGTCGTGCCGAGCGTGCGGTGGTGGCCTTGGGCAACGAAGAAGCGATTGGCGATGCGCCGCGCCAATACCTGAACCGTTTGAGCGACTTGATGTTTGTTTTGGCCCGTGTGCTCAACCGCATGAACGGCGGAGACGATGTGTACTGGAAGAGCGAGCGCATGAAACGCGCAGACGCTTGACCCCTCTCTTGACAGACGCACGGCGCATGCAGCGACGCGAATTCAATCGGCAACTGCAACGCAGTGCACTGGCCTTGGCGCTGGCGCCTTGGTTGGGTGCTGTGGCAGCCCCGGCGAACACACCCCGCGCCTGGCGCATCAATCCGTTTGCGTTGGGCGTGGCCAGTGGCCGTCCGCGCCCCGATGGCGCGGTGTTGTGGACCCGTTTGCTGTTTAGCGAGGAAGACCGTGCGATGGGCACCGAGCCCTTGCGCGTACAGGTCGAGGTGTTTGCCGATGCGGCGCTCAAACACCGCGTGCACCAGGCCGATGTCGCCACCGATGCCACCCGTGCGCACAGCGTGCATGTGCAGCTGCAACGCTTGCAACCCAGCACCGACTATTGGTACCGGTTCCGTCAAGGCGATGCGTTCAGCCCTGTCGGCCACACACGCACGGCGCCTGCGTTGGGTGCCGATGTGCGGCAGCTGCGCGTGGCTTTGGCGTCGTGCCAGCACTACGAGCAAGGTGCGTACACCGCGCACGAAGAGATTGCGCAGCAACCGCTCGACTTTGTGCTGTTCATGGGCGACTACATTTATGAGAGCAGCAATGCGCAGTACGCAATTCGCAAACACACGGGCGACGAGCCCAAAACCTTGGCGCAATACCGCGCGCGTTACGAGCAATACAAAAGCGACCCGCGCTTGCAAGCGGCGCATGCCGCACATCCTTGGGTGTTGATGTGGGACGACCACGAAGTGGTCAACGATTACGCCAACGACCAAGACCGCCAGTACACCAACCCCCAACACATGTTGAAACGCCGTGCGGCTGCCTACCAAGCTTACTTTGAGCACCAACCGCTGTTGCTAGGGCCGGACGCGAGCAACCCCGCCAACATGCGTCTGTACGACCAACTGAGCTGGGGCAACTTGGCCGATGTGTGGACGCTCGATTGCCGCCAATACCGTAGCGCACAAGCGTGTCGCGACCCGGTGCGCGGCGGTGGTCGCATGGTCATGCAGTGCGACGAGTTGAGTGACCCGACGCGCAGCATGCTGGGGCAAGAACAAGAGCGTTGGCTGACCGAGCGCTTGCGCACATCCACGCGCACTTGGAAATTGGTGGCGCAGGCCACGCAAATCAGCTCCACCCGCGTGCCCGCACCCGCCGGGCGCGCGTACTGGAACGACGCCTGGGATGGCTACCCCGAAGCACGCAAGCGCTTGCTACAAACGGTGGTCGATGCCAAGCTACAAAACGTGGTCACCCTCGGCGGTGATGTGCATTGCAACGTGGCGGCGCCTTTGCGCTTAGAGCCCAACAACCCGCAGTCGCCCATCGTGGCCAGTGAGTTTGTTACTACCTCCATCACCTCACGCGGCTTGGGTGACAAGCCTGCAGGCCTGATTCGCGACAGCAATGCAGATTTGTTGCACTACCGCGCGGATGAGCGCGGCTACAGCCTCATCACTGTCACGCCGGATGCCGTGCGTTGTGACTTCCGAACCACGCGTTTTCCTGCGGGCAGCGAGCCGGGCTTGAAGACACAAGCCAGCTATGTGGTGAAACGCGGCGTGGCGGGGCCGCAACCGGTGTGAGACTTACTCGATGGTGAGGACGCCGCGATCTAGCTGATAGCGACGGTCGCTGACCCATTCGGCGAAGTGGGTGTTTTGCTCGGACAGCAGCACGCTCACACCTTGGCGTTTGAGGGCCAAAATCATGTCGGCCATTTGCTCCACGATGACGGGGGCGACGCCTTCGGAGGGTTCGTCGAGCAACACCATCAAAGGGTTGCCCATCAACGTGCGAGCCACCGTGAGCATTTGTTGCTCGCCGCCGCTCATGTGGTTGGCCGAGCGATATTGCAGATCCGCCAAGTTGGGGAACAGCGCAAAGATGCGCTCCAGCGTCCATGGCAACACGGTGGCGTTATCCATGGAGGGGCGAGACGCTTGTATGCCGAGCTGCAAGTTTTCCAGCACCGTGAGATCGGTGAAGATGCGCCGATCTTCTGGCACATAGCCCAGCCCCGCGCGTGCCGCTTGATATGGCTCGGCATGTGAAATGTCTTGCCCAGCAAACACCACCTGTCCGGTGCGTCGCGGCATCAAGCCCATGATGGCTTTGAGTATGCTCGATTTGCCGGCACCGTTGCGCCCAACCAAGGCAACCACTTCACCACGCGCCACTTGCAGTTGCGCGTCAAACACCACTTGCGCCGCGCCGTACCACGCGTTCAGCTGCCGCACTACAAGCAATGGGGCGTGCGAATGTTCAGGCGCATGAGTGAACCCATGTGTGGCGGTCATGTGGGTGCCCCTTCTTGCAGGCGTGACGTGCCAAATGTTTTGCCGCTGCCAAAGTACACCGCTTGTACCTGCGGGTCGGCTTGTACTTGTGCCGGTGTGCCTTCGGCAATCAGGGCGCCACGCGCCATCACCAGCACGCGGTCGGCGTGTTCAAACACCACGTCCATGCTGTGCTCGGTGAACAACACGGCAATGCCACGTTGGGTGACCAAGCTGCGGGTGAGTTGCATCAGAGCGTGGCGTTCGTCGGGTGCCATGCCAGCGGTGGGCTCGTCCATCAGCAACACGCGCGGTTGGTTCGCCAATGCCATGGCGAGCTCTAAACGTTTCACATCGCCATAGGCCAAGGCATGGCAGGGGCGGTGGGCTTGCGCTTGCAAGTGCACCTGTGCGAGCAATGCAAGCGCGTCGTCGTGGCGGTAGCGGGTGGCGCGTTGCCATGGCGCGAGGCTGCGACCGTCGGCAGACATCAGAGCCATCTGCACGTTCTCGACCACGGTGAGCGAGCCAAAGGTTTGTGCCACTTGGAAGGTGCGGCTCACGCCCAGGCGCCACAAGTCGTGCGGCTGCCGACCGACGAGCGACACGCCATCCAGCGTGATGCACCCACTGTCGGGCGCGAGCTGCCCATTGACCAAGTTGAAGGTGGTGGATTTGCCCGCGCCATTGGGGCCAATCAGCGCCAACAGTTCACCGGCATGCAAGGTGAACGACACATCGCTCACCGCCTGGTTGCCCCCAAACGCTTTGTGCAAGTGCTGCACATCTAGCAAGGCGGGCGCTACGGTGGGCGCGGTGACAGGGCGCTGCGTGCTCATGCGGCTTCCCTCTCGTGTGCATGGTGCGTGCCGCGCACACGTTGCCACGCAGCTTGCAGCGAACCCGCAATGCCTTGCGGAAACACCAGCACCAACACCAACATGCTGGCGCCCAACACGGCGCGCCAATAGTCGGTGCTGCGCGCTAAGCTGTCTTGCAAAACGGTGAAGGTCACAGCGCCCACCAAGGGGCCAACCAGCGTGTGCACGCCGCCGAGCAGCACCATCACCAAGCCATCGACGGACTTGCTGACGCCCAAGACATCGGGCGAGATGCTGCCCTTCGAAAACGCAAACAACGCCCCGGCCAACCCGGCAAACCCTGCAGCGATCACAAACCCCAGCCATTGCAACTGCGGCACATTCAGCCCCATGGCTTGTGCACGTCCTACCGAATCGCGGCTGGCGCGCAGCGCATAGCCCAACGGGGACATCAGCAGACGACGCAACATGGCCACACTCAGCGCCACCAGTGCGAAGGTGAGCCAGTAATACGCGGCTTTGTCTTGCAACCAGGCACTTGGCCACACGCCAGTGAGGCCGTTGCTGCCTCCGGTGAAGTCGTCCCACTGGAAACAGATGGACCACACAATTTGTGCAAATGCCTAGGTGAGCATAGCCAGGTACACGCCCGACAAACGCACAGCAAACCACGCGATAGGCGCGGCCACCAACGCGCTGACCCAAGGTGCCAACAACAACGCGACTTCGGTAGGCACCCCTGCACGTAACACCAACAACGCAGCAGCGTAGGCCCCCACGCCAAAGTAAGCCGCATGGCCAAACGAGTGCATGCCTGCAGGCCCCATGATGAAGTGCAAGCT
>JBPCSU010000082.1:0-6325 GCA_051006815.1 Limnohabitans sp. | reverse complement strand
TCGGTCACCTACTTGGCGTTTGCCGACTACGAGCGCCCGGCCATGCGCATGGCCGCACTGATGGGCTTGCCTGTGAAGTTTGTGTTCAGCCATGACTCGATTGGCATTGGTCGCAATGGTCCGACACACCAGCCCGTGGAAATCTTGGCCTCGCTGCGCGCCATGCCCAATATGTGGGTCATGCGCCCCGCCGATGCAGTAGAGGCTGCCGAGTGCTGGGAGCTGGCGTTGCAACACCAGGAGGGGCCGGTTAGCTTGGTGTTCGCGCGTCAGTCGTTGCCCTTGGTGCGCCACACGCACACCGCTGACAACCTCACACGCCGAGGCGCGTATGTGTTGCACGAAGCCGCTTGCGGCCCGCGCCAAGTGACCTTGCTGGCCACGGGCTCTGAGGTGTTGCTGGCGGTGCAAGCACGCGAACAGTTGGAAGCCGCAGGCGTGGCCACTGCCGTGGTGTCGATGCCGTGTTGGGAATTGTTCAACGCACAAGATGCGGCGTACCGCCGCAGCGTGTTGGGCACGGGGGTACGTGTGGGCGTGGAAGCCGCTGTGCGCCAAGGATGGGACGCTTACCTGGGTCTCGACGGTGGCTTTGTCGGCATGACCGGCTTTGGCGCCAGCGGCCCTGCAGACGAGCTGTACCAACTGTTCAACATCACGCCCGATGCGATGGTGGCCGAAGCCAAACGCTTGCTTAAAATCTAAACCACTGCAAAAGCCCGGGATGCGCGGCAACGTGGTGCTCGCCCAACCCCGGCGCTTTCGGGGCAAGGGGACTCGGCCACGGCTTGTTTGATTGTTTCTTTTAGGACAAGTCCATGGCCACCTTGCTCATCCACCGCGCCCGCTGCATCGCCACGCAAGACGATGCCAACACCGAACTCAAAGACGCCTCGCTGCTTTTGCGCGATGGCCGCATTGAACGCATCATCCCCGCTGACGACAACATCGATGACTTGTTGAAGCAAGTCGACGAAGTGATTGATGCACGCCGCCACGTGGTGGTACCCGGCTTGATCAACACACACCACCACATGGTGCAAAGCTTGACCCGTGCCGTACCGCAGGTGCAAAACGCCGAGCTGTTCAGCTGGCTCCAAGGGCTGTACCCCATTTGGGCGGGCCTCACCCCTGAGATGGTGTTGGTGTCTAACCAAGTGGCGATGGCCGAGTTGCTGCTCAGTGGCTGCACCACCAGCAGCGACCACCTGTACATCTACCCCAACGGCGTGCGCTTGGACGACAGCATTGAAGCCGCACACACCATTGGCATGCGTTTCACCGCCACACGCGGCAGCATGAGCGTGGGCGAGTCGCAAGGCGGCTTACCACCCGACCGCGTGGTGGAAAAAGAAGCCTTTATCCTGAAGGAAACCCAACGCCTGATAGAGACCTACCACGATGCCAGCTTTGGTGCGATGACGCATGTGGCCGTGGCCCCCTGCTCCCCCTTCAGCGTGAGCCAAGACTTGATGCGCGAAGCCGCCAAACTGGCCCATGCCCACAAGGTACGCCTACACACGCACTTGGCCGAGAACGACCATGACATTGCGTACACCCAAGAAAAATTCAACTGCACGCCCGCGCAATACGCGCAAGACTTGGGGTGGGTCGGTGACGATGTGTGGCACGCCCACTGTGTGAAGCTGGATGACGAAGGCACCTACCTGTTTGCCAAAACACGCACAGGCATTGCGCACTGCCCGTGCAGCAATATGCGCTTGGCCAGCGGCATCTTGCCCCTGCGCAAGATGTTGGATGCCGGTGTACCCATTGGCTTAGGCGTCGACGGCAGTGCCAGCAACGACGCCGCAAACCTGCTGAACGAAGCACGCCAAGCCATGCTGCTGGCACGTGTGGGTCGCGCATTGGATGACTTTGGTTGCGACCACGGCCCGGCCGAAATGACACCGCGCGATGCCCTGCGCTTGGCCACACGTGGCGGCGCCGAAGTGCTAGGACGTGCGCACGAGTTGGGACAAATCAAAGAAGGCTTCTGTGCAGACATTGCCATGTTCCGCACCGACACCCTCAGCATGGCCGGCGGCGCGGTGCACGACCCCGTGGGCGCGCTGTTGCTGTGCGCCAGTGACAACGCGGACTACACCCTCGTGAATGGACGCGTGGTGGTACGCCAAGGTGAAATTGCCACGGTGGACATGGGGCCACTGATTGAGCGGCACAACCAATTGGCGATGCAGTTGGCGTTGGGGGCTAGATAAAGTTCAATGCACGTGTGGGTACGCATGTATCTGTACCCCCAAAGCTCTCAACACCTTCAGTACCGTATCAAAACGAGGCTTAGCCCCAGTGGCAAACGCTTTGTAGAGACTCTCACGACCCAAACCCGTATCACGCGCGATTTGCGCCATGCCTCTGGCCTTGGCCACATCGCCAATGGCGGATAACAACAAATCGGTGTCGCCACTGGCCAAGGCTTGATTCAAATACTCAGCAACCATTTCCTCGCTGTCGAGGTAGTTAGCTGCATCAAACGCTGTTGTCTTACCCATGTACGTGCTCCTTCGCCAATTGCTGTGCGCGAGCAATGTCGCGCTGCTGTGATGATTTGTCACCTCCCGCCAGCAACAAAATAATCTGATCGCCGCGCCTACAAAAATAAACTCGATAGCCAGGCCCCATGTGCCACCGCAATTCAGACACGCCACCACCTACATGCTTCACGTCGCTCAATTGACCGATCTGCACTTGCTTCAGTCGCAGCAGAATGGCTGCTTTCGCTTGCAGGTTCTTCAGACTTTTGAGCCAACGCGTGAACACGGATGTTTGTTCTAGGCGGTAGTGCTTCATTGTATCCATTTAGATACCATCCTGATTGAAATGAATTTCTTCCACTTTGCGCTGCCGCAGATTCCATTGGGTAACAAAAAGTCAAATTCAATAAAAAAGCGCCTACCCCGCACTGCGAGATAAGCGCTATCAGAAATAGCTCGTACGCGTTAGTCGAGCGACAGCCCCGAACGCGCAGCCACGGCACGCCAGCGGGCCACTTCAGATTCGGTGTGCTTGGCCAATGCGTCGCCTGTGTATTGATCTGGTGGCAACATTTGAATGGCTTGCTCGGCCATCTTGCCTGTGAAGCTTTTATCTTTCATGACCTTCAAGTAAGCGTTCTGCACTTTGTCGAGTGCGACTTTGGGGATGCCTTTGGGGGCGTAAATGCCGTACCAAGTGGAGGCCTCAAAACCTGGCATGACGGTTTCGTTCAACGTGGGAACCTCTTTGAGTTGGGGCAAACGCACTTTGGATGTCACGACCAAGGGACGCACTTTTCCTTCTTTGATTTGCGGCAGCGCGGTGTTGGTTTGGTCCAGCATGCCATCGACCTGCCCCCCGATCACATCAATCAGTGCAGGCCCCGCGCCTTTGTAAGGGACCATTGTCACTTTCACACCGGCAGAGCTAGCCACCAACGCGGCAATCAGATGCGAGCTTGAACCCACGCCCGCGTTACTGATGAACACCTTCTCTGGATTTTTCTTGGCAAAGTCAATCAACCCTGCAATGTCTTTGGCTGGATGGTTGTTGCGCACCATCAACACGAGCGGTGTATCTGGAAAACGAAACACGCCATCAAAATCTTTCACAGGGTCGTAACCCAGTTTTTTGTAGAGCGCCGGTGCTGCGCCCATGTAGCCCATGTGCCCCACCAAAAAGGTGTAACCATCGTTTTTGGCCTTGGCCACTTTAGCTGCACCCACCGTGCCACCGGCACCAGGCGAGTTATCTATCACGATGGGTTGCCCCAATTCACGCGCTACACGGTCAGCGATGTGGCGGGCCAACGCATCGGTGGGACCACCCGCGGCGAATGGCACCACCCAGGTGATAGGTTTGTTGGGGTACATCTCTTGCGCTGACGCAACGCCGGTGGATGCCAAAGCGACGACACCAACCACGGAAGAAAGAAGTGTGCGACGCGCACGTGAAAAACTTGTGTTCATGAATATCTCCATCTAATTTACAGGGTGATTCAACGTGGTTGAGCGGCGAGTGCCTTGTCCACCATTTGTGCTGCACACCCCAGGTAATTGGTGGGTTCACACAGGGCATCAATTTGCGCCAGACTGACCACACGCGTCACCTCATGGTTGGTTTTGAGCACATCGGCCAGCGTGCGTTTTTGCTCCAACGCTGTACGGCAAGCCGCGTACACCACGTCGTGGGCCTCATTGCGCCCCAGTGCAGGGGCTAACCCCATCATCACGGCTTCGGCCACGATGAGGCCTCCTGTTGAATCAAGGTTTTGTCGCATGCGTTGCGTGTCGACTTCTAAACCTGTGAACATGAACAACGCTTGCGACACCGAACCTGCTGTGTGCAAAAACGCTTCCGGCAATGCCACCCACTCGGCTTGCCATGGCCCGGTTGCACGTTCAAAGTCTTGCACGGCGCCGTCCAAAGCCAAGCCAGCCAAATGACGCACAGTTTTGGCCGCACCAACCATGACTTCACAACTGATCGGGTTGCGCTTTTGTGGCATCGTGCTCGAGGCACCGCGGCCTTGCACAAAGGGTTCAAACACCTCACTGAATTCGTTGGCCATCATCAAGGAGACATCCAACGCCATCTTGGCCAACGATGTCGTGACCAATCCGAGCCACTGGGCAGTTTCAGCCAACCCATCGCGTGCGGTATGCCAAGTGGTTTCGGGTACGCCCAATTTCAACTCGGCCATCATGGCAGCTTGCACCTCTAAGCCGCGATTGCCCAATGAAGCCAGCGTGCCGCCCGCCCCCGCAAACTGCCCAACCAACACACGCGGACGGAGTTGTTGCAAGCGCTCTAGATTACGTTCCACCATGCCCAACCAAATGGCAGTTTTCAAACCAAACGTCACGGGTAAGGCATGCTGCAAGTGGGTGCGGCCTGCCATTGGTGTGTCGCGGTATTCGGCGCTCAAGCGACGCAATTGGGTCGCAACGCCCCGCAAATCAGCTTCAATCAAATCTAAGCCCGCACGGATTTGAAGCACCAAAGCGGTGTCCATGATGTCTTGCGTGGTCGCACCCCAATGCAGAAACTTGCCGGCCTCTCCCAAACCTTCTGCCAACTGATGCACCAACGGCAAGATGGGGTAACCCACGTTGTGGGTCTCGCGCTCAAGCCTTGCCATGTCCAACACGATATGGGGGGCACGTTCAGCAATCGTCTTGGCTGCTTCATCAGGAATCAAACCCAACTTACCCTCGGCCACGGCCAGCGCCACTTCGGTGTCTGTGTAGCGGGCCAGCGTTGAGGTGTCGGCAAAAACAGTTCGCATCTCAGGTGTTGAAAACAAACTACCGAGGTAGCGAGAGTCGATCAGGGTGGCATGCATGTTAAAAATCTCCTATATGTTCGTACATATTATATGTACGAACATATAGGAGGTGCATCTACGGACAAACCCTTTGTCTTTAAACTCCATCCATGGACCGTCAACCGCTTTATTCCCGCATCGCAGACCAATTGGCCAAAGACATTGCCAAAGGACGCTACCCCGTAGGGACCACCCTGCCTGCTGAGCCTGATTTGGCTGTGCTACTCAAAGTCAGCCGTTCGACGGTACGAGCTGCCTTGGCCAGCTTAGAAAACAGAAAACTGGTATCGCGCAAGAAAAATGCCGGCACACGCGTAGAAGCCCTCAGTCCACAAGGCGGCTACGGCGCCACCCTCACCTCGTTGTCAGACCTGATTCAATGGGCTCAAGCCTGCGAACGTTCGGTGCAACACACCAGTCGCATCGTCATGGACCAGGCTTTGGCCAAAGAGCTAGGGTGTCCCGCAGGCAGCCCATGGCTTTGTGTGCAAAGTTTGCGCTTTGATGCCACCCGTGGAAAGTTGCCGGTTTCATGGACCTATGCCTACATTGACGCCAAATACGCCAGTGTTCTCGAAACCATTCAAGCCCATCCCAGTGCATTGATGTCTGAGTTGCTGGAAACCGAATTCGGTTTGGACTTGGCCACCGTTGAGCAAGATGTCACCGGATGCAAGCTGGATGCACCGTTGGCAAAGAACTTAAAAGCAGATGAGGACGAAGCCGCCTTGCAGGTGATCCGACGGTATTTGACGCGAGACCAGCAACCCGTTTTGGTCACCGTATCGATTCATCCAGCCAAACGTTTTTCGATACGCACCACCTTGACTCGCAATTGATCACACCATTTTTGGGTCACAACTGTTTTAACTCGCCAACTTGAAAGTGTCTGTCTAAACTGGGGCCATGATCCAAGGCCTCGTAGAACTGTTGCTCTTTCAAGCACTGGGTGAACTGCTGTCCAAGTTCGCCCTGCCTTTTATTCCAGGGCCTGTGTTGGGC
>JBPCSU010000081.1:0-4791 GCA_051006815.1 Limnohabitans sp. | reverse complement strand
ACCTTTGGGATGCTCCACAGCGGCGTACGCCTCGCCCTCGGGCACGTGGAAACCTTCGGTGAAGAGCTTGAAGTGGTGAATCAGCTCTTCCATGTTGGACTTCATGCCTTCACGGCTAGGGGCTGCTACTTTGTGGTTGTCAGTGATGACGGGGCCTGGGTTGGCGCGCAACCAGTCCACGCACTGCTTGACGATGCGATTGGACTGACGCAACTCTTCGACGCGCACCAAATAGCGGTCGTAGCAGTCGCCAGTTTTACCCACAGGAATGTCAAAGTCCATGCGGTCATACACGTCATAAGGCTGGTGCTTGCGCAAGTCCCAAGCGATGCCGGAACCACGCAACATGGCGCCGGAGAAGCCGAGGTTCTTCGCGCGCTCGGGCGTCACCACACCGATACCGACGGTACGTTGTTTCCAAATGCGGTTGTCCGTCAACAGGGTTTCGTATTCGTCGACCAATTTGGGGAAACGTTGTGTGAAATCGTCGATGAAATCGAGCAACGAACCTTGACGGTTTTCGTTCAAACGTGCCACCGACTTGGCGTTACGCACTTTGCTGGCCTTGTACTGAGGCATGCTGTCAGGCAGGTCGCGGTACACGCCGCCTGGACGGAAGTAAGCCGCGTGCATGCGGGCGCCCGACACGGCTTCGTACATGTCGAACAAGTCTTCACGCTCGCGGAAGCAGTAAATCAAGATGTTCATCGCGCCGCAGTCGAAACCATGGCAACCCAACCACAACAAGTGGTTGAGCAAACGGGTGATTTCGGAATACATCACACGGATGTACTGCGCACGAATGGGCACTTCGATGCCCATCATTTTTTCGATGGCCAAGCAGTACGCGTGTTCGTTACACATCATGGACACGTAGTCGAGACGGTCCATGTAGGGCAAGGATTGAATGTAGGTTTTGCTCTCGGCCAGCTTCTCAGTGGCACGGTGCAACAAGCCAATATGGGGATCAGCGCGTTGGACCACTTCGCCGTCGAGTTCCAACACCAAACGCAGCACGCCGTGTGCGGCAGGATGTTGAGGGCCCAAGTTCAGGGTGTAGTTCTTGATATCAGCCATGGTCAGTGCGTACCGCCGTAGTTGTCTTCACGAATGATGCGCGGCGTAATCTCGCGCGGCTCGATGGTGACGGGTTGGTACACCACCCGTTTTTGCTCGGCGTCGTAACGCATTTCCACGTGACCCGAGGTTGGGAAATCTTTACGGAAGGGATGACCCACAAAGCCGTAATCGGTCAACAAGCGACGCAAGTCGAGGTGACCTTCGAACACGATGCCATACAGGTCAAACGCTTCGCGCTCGAACCAGTTGGCCGAGTTCCACAAGTCGTTGACCGAGGCCACCACAGGCATGTCTTCGCTCACAGCAAACACGCGCACGCGCAGGCGCCAGTTGTGGCTGACCGACAGCAAATGGCTGACCACTGCGAAGCGGGGGCCATCGGTGAATTTGGAATGGGCGCCGTCTTTGTAACCTGAGTAGTCAATGCCACACAGGTCCATCAGTTGCTCAAAACCCAAACGTGAATCGTCACGCAAAGTTTGGCAGACACCGTGGTAATCGGCCGCAGAGACCGTCAAGGTCAATTCGCCCAAAGCGGATTCGAGGAGCTTGATTTTGCTGCCCAGCACATCGTGCAAAGCCGCCTCAAGCGTTTGAATGGAATGGCTCATAGTCTCGTTTTCCTACTCAGCGGGCGATGGTGTTTTCGCGGCGAATCTTGCTTTGCAGCTGCAAGATGCCATACAACAAAGCCTCGGCCGTGGGCGGGCAACCAGGCACGTACACATCCACGGGCACCACGCGGTCACAACCGCGCACCACCGAGTAGCTGTAGTGGTAGTAGCCACCACCGTTGGCGCATGACCCCATGGACAACACCCAACGTGGCTCTGACATTTGGTCATAGACCTTGCGCAAGGCCGGCGCCATCTTGTTGCACAAGGTACCGGCCACGATCATCAAGTCAGACTGACGGGGGCTGGGACGGAACAACATACCGAAACGGTCGATGTCGTAACGGGCAGCGCCCGCGTGCATCATCTCGACCGCACAGCAGGCCAAGCCAAACGTCATGGGCCACAACGAGCCGGTTTTGGCCCAATTCACCACCGAGTCGTACGACGTGGTGATGAAGCCTTCTTTGAAAACACCTTCAAGTGACATAGTCGGTCCTTATTCCCAGTCGATGGCACCCTTGATCCACATGTAGGCGAAGCCGGCTACCAGGATGGCAAGGAAGATCATCATGTCGATGAAGCCAATGAAACCAATTTCCTTCAGCGCCACGGCCCAAGGAAACAAAAATGCGATTTCCAAATCGAACAAGATGAAGAGGATGGCGATCAAGTAGTAACGCACATCGAACTTCATGCGGGCGTCTTCAAACGCTTCGAAGCCGCACTCATAGGGGGAATTTTTGGCGGGGTCTGGGCGCTTGGGGCCCAACAGGAACCCGATAGCTTGGGGGGCAACCCCCACGCCAAGGCCCACAAGGATAAATAAGAGGACGGGGAGGTATTGTTCTAAGCTCATCGCAATCTCGCGGGTTGACTATCGGTTTTTAGTCTGCGAAGTTTGCTGCAACCGGTTGACACCAGATTTACAGCAGACTTTTTTTGGATGGTGCCGTCGGCGAGACTCGAACTCGCACAGCTTTCGCCACTACCCCCTCAAGATAGCGTGTCTACCAATTTCACCACGACGGCTTTGGGTTGTTTTGTTCTACAAAAACGAAGAGGGATAACGCTTCCTGAACAGCCTCAGAGTTTACCCCGAAAAGGGCCCCAATCTCTCTGAGGCGAGAAGGTTTTGTGTTTACTTGGTTGGGATTTGAGCCGCACCAGATGCGGGCTCTTCCACCACAGGCGCAGGGGCCACCACCGCACCTTCCAACACGCTGCCAGAGCTGACAGGACGCAGGTTGCCGAAGTAGGCCAAGGCCAACGTGCAGACAAAAAACACAGCCGCCAACACACCTGTGGTGCGTGACAAAAAGTTGGCGCCACCGCTGGCACCAAACAAACTGCCTGAGCTGCCGCTACCGAAAGCCGCACCCATGTCCGCACCTTTGCCGTGCTGGACCAAGATCAAACCAATCATGCCCAAGGCGGACAACAACTGAACCACCTGGACAATATTCAAAATCAAGCTCATAAAAACTCCGAAAAATGTATTAATTTCAACGTGCCGCAGCGGCGATGATGGTCAAGAAATCTGCCGACTTGAGGGCTGCGCCGCCAATCAGGCCGCCGTCAATGTCGGGTTGCGCCAGCAATTCAGCGGCATTGGCGGCATTCATGCTACCGCCGTACAAAATGTGCACGCGCTCTGAGTGCGAAGTGGCCGCCTTCAGTTGGGCACGCAACACGGCATGCACAGCTTGCGCTTGCTCTGGCGACGCTGTTTGACCGGTGCCAATGGCCCAGACCGGTTCATAGGCCACCACGATTTCACTGATGCAATGGCCGTTGGTGTGAATCACGGCGGCCAATTGACGCTTGACCACTTCTTCGGTTTTACCCGCTTCACGTTCGGCCAAAGTTTCGCCCACGCACACGATGGGCGTGATGCCCGCTGACAAAGCGCGCTGCGCTTTGTGCGCCACGTGTTCGTCGGTTTCACCGTGGTACTGACGGCGCTCCGAATGGCCCACGATGGCATAACGCACCGCAAAGTCTTTCAACATTGCAGCGGAAATTTCACCTGTATAGGCACCCTGCTCGTGCGCCGACACATCTTGTGCGCCCAACTCAACACCCGAACCTTTGACCAGCTGCTGCACCTGGGACAAATACGCCGCCGGCACACACACCGCCACTTGGGCGTGTTTACCACCCAGGGCCTGTGCCAAGCCCTGCTGCACACCGTGCACCAAGGCTTCGTTGGCCGCCAAGCCACCATTCATCTTCCAATTGCCGGCAATCAGTTTGTGTTTCATCAGTGACTCCAAGTCAACACGATTTTGCCAATGTGCTGATTCGACTCCATCAACTGGTGGGCACGCGCCGCGCCATCGGTCGAAGCCGCATCAAACGTGGCATAGATCACGGGCTTGATGTGTCCAGCTTCGATCAAGGGCCACACATGCTCACGCAAGTTGCGTGCAATCGCTGCCTTGAACGCCACAGGGCGCGGACGCAAAGTAGAACCGGTGATGCTCAAACGACGACGCAGCACCAAGCCCGCATTGAAGCTGCTCTTGATGCCACCTTGCAACGCGATGATGACCAAGCGGCCATCTTCTGCCAAACACTCGACTTCACGCGCCACATAGTCGCCAGCCACCATGTCCAACACCACATCTACACCTTTGCCGTGGGTGAGGCGCATGGCCTCCGCCGCAAAGTCTTGGGTTTTGTAGTTGATGGCATGGTCTGCGCCCAAGGCCACGCAAGCCGCACACTTGTCATCGCTGCCAGCGGTGGCGATGACGGTGGCCCCCATGGCCTTGGCCATTTGAATCGCCGTCACACCAATGCCGCTGGTGCCACCTTGCACCAACAAGGTTTCGCTTTTCTGCAAATGCGCCCGGTCAAACACATTGCTCCACACGGTGAAGAACGTCTCGGGCAACGACGCCGCATCGACGTCACTCACCCCCTGAGGCACAGGCAAGCACTGCGCCACAGGCGCCACGCAATACTGCGCATAACCGCCGCCTGCCACCAAGGCACACACGCGGTCCCCCACTTTCAAGCCCGCTGCCGCCAAGGCTGCCGCATCGCCTGATTCGATGACGCCTGCCACCTCAAGGCCGGGCACGTCCGACGC
>JBPCSU010000080.1:0-4517 GCA_051006815.1 Limnohabitans sp. | reverse complement strand
CTCTTGGTGCTGCGCGCCAAAGCACGCGCCCACGATGCGGGCTTATCCGAAGAAGACGAGGAGGAAGACGATGGCAAGGTTGAAACCAGTGCCACCGATCGCGGCCAAGCCACGCCGGCAGCGCGTGACTCGGACGAAGAATCGGCCATCTAAACACCCGACCTGCCATGACGCACTCTGTTGCCCTTTTTGTGGACCGTCCTTTCTTTGAGAAGGCGCTTGTCTACGGCGTGCAACACGGTATCTTGGACCAAGCCAAGCTCGAGGCCATCCAAACCGATGCGCCGAAAGGCATGGTGCAAATTGCGCGTTACTTTGGCAGCGAGTTCTTGCGCCCTGAGCTTGAAAAAGCCAAAGACCGCATCGTCAACTTGGTCAGCCTCACGCTTGAAATTCAAAGCGGGGGCGACTTGCGCAAAGCCGCCGAGCAGTTGCGCGAGCACTCATTCATGTCGCGCTCCAAGGCTGCGTCTGACATGCTCAAAGCCTTGATCGTGATGCCGCAAAACACCCACTTCGGCATGAACGAACGCGGTGGCTTCAACGACAAACACGTGCCGCAATTGGCCAAATGGTCGTTGTGCAACTTGGCCGACTACCAAGCCGAATTGGCCAAGCGCCAACAAGTGGCACACGTGATTGACGCCGCCATTTGGTTGGCCGAACACATGGGCCTGAGCGCCGAAGAACTCGAAGAAGCGGGTTGCGATGCCGAAGCCGTCATTCGCACCGCACTCTTGGCCACGGCAGCCAAACACAAAGAGTTGCCAGACTGGGTGGCATTTCAAAAAATCATCGCCACCCTGCGCAAACCCAACGCCAACAAAGTCGTCCAACTGGCAGCCCCCAAAGGCTTGCCCGCCGAATTCAAAGCGGCCGTGGCGCACGTGTGCCAAAGCGTCGAGACTGACTTGCCCAAAATTTTGGATGCCAAGCTCACCCCGCAAAAACTGTTCAACCAAACACCGGCGTTTGTAGGCCGCTATTTTTGGGTGGAAGACGGCTTGGCTGAAGTCGATCACTTCGACCGACAAACCTCGGCCGCATGGGCCAAAGCCACAGGCGGCCACAGCGATGACAGCTCGCTGCTCACCCTCTTCTTGTGCTTGGCCACAGGCAGCACGGGCAAAACCTTGCTGACTGAAAAAACTGCGGCCACACTGGTTCGCAAAATTCGCAAATCCGGTCTGCAACCTGAGCTCGCAACCGCCTTCATTCACACCCACGCGCCGGCCGAGCACCAAGACGACTACATCGACATGTGGGAATCGTTCGTTGACGATGCGCTGGAGACACTCGAGAGCAGCCACGACCCCAAGCTCCACGATGCTCTGGCGCTGCTGCGGCGCGAGTGCAATGTGGCTGACTGAGCCGTGACACCCGCCCCACCCCACGCCGTGGCACGCTTGCGTGCGGCTCGCTTGGCGCGCAGCGTCAAACCGTTTTTGGCACGGGGTGGCCCCAAAGGGTTGCGCTGTGAGGGCTGTCGTTTGTTGCCCAGCCATTGCTTGTGCGCTTGGCGCCCTGTGGTGTCCACCCAAGCGGCCATGTGTTTGTTGATGGCCGACATCGAGCCGCTCAAACCCAGTAACACGGGCTGGCTAATTGCCGACGTGGTGCCCGACACGTTTGCCTTTGGCTGGGCCCGCACCGATGTTGACCCTGCATTGATGGCGTTGTTGAACGACCCGCAATGGCAACCCTATGTGGTGTTCCCTGAGGCATTTGCCGAGCCTGAACGTGTGGTGCATGACGTGCCTCACGACGCTACCCCCGGCGTGACGAAACGCCCCTTGTTCATCTTGCTTGACGGCACCTGGGACGAAGCGCGCAAGATGTTTCGCAAAAGCCCTTATTTGCAAAATTTGCCGGTGCTCAGCCTGCACCCGGAGCAGTTGTCGCGTTACCAGCTTCGCCGAAGTCAGAGCGAGGCGCACTTGTGCACCGCAGAAGTCGGTGCGTTGTGCTTAGACCTGGCGCGCGATGCCACAGCCGCAGAGGCTTTGAATGCCTACTTCGATGTCTTCACCGACCATTACCTCAAAGCCAAGCAGCAACTGCCTGTGGATGCGGGGGATAAACGGCATGCACGACTGGCAGGCCTTGCGCTCGCCGTTCGTGGCTGACAATGCGTGACCGACAATGGCGACTTTCAGCACTCTGTCTTTCTAGCAATTTTTTATGGCGATTCAATGGTTTCCCGGTCACATGCACCTCACGCGCAAAGCGATTGGGGAGCGCATCAAAGAGATCGATGTCGTCATCGAAATGCTCGATGCCCGTTTGCCGGGCTCCAGCGCCAACCCCATGTTGGCCGAGCTGATCAAGACCAAACCGGCTCTCAAAGTTTTGAGCAAACAAGACTTGGCCGATCCCGCACGCACCGCGCTGTGGCTGGCACATTACAACGCCTTGCCTGGCGTGCGCGCGATTGGCTTGGACACCAGCATGACCTCGCCCGCCAAAGCGCTGATCGATGCGTGCCAACAACTCGCCCCCAACCGCGGCGGCATGGCCAAGCCCATGCGCGTGCTGATTTGCGGCATCCCCAACGTGGGCAAATCCACCCTGATCAACACGCTCAAAGGCAAACGTGCCGCCAAGACGGGCGACGAAGCCGGCATCACCAAAACCGAGCAGCGCATTGCGTTGGCCGATGATTTTTATTTGTACGACACCCCCGGCGTGCTGTGGCCGCGCATCATCGTCGAGCAAAGCGGCTTCAACCTGGCTGCCAGCGGCGCGATTGGGGTGAACGCGTTTGACGAAGAAACCGTGGCGCTCGAATTGCTGCACTACCTCATTCCCCAATACCCGCAAACACTGCAGGCGCGTTACAAAATTGACAACGTGGCCAGCCACACCGACGAAACCCTGCTCGAAGCCATCGGTCGCCAACGTGGCGCGGTGCAAAGCGGCGGACGCATCAACCTCACCAAAGCCGCGCACATCGTGATTCACGATTTCCGCACCGCTGCGCTGGGGCGCATCACCCTCGAAACGCCCGAGCAATTTGCAGCCTGGTTGGCCGAAGGCAAACAAGCAGATGCCGAACGCGCGGTGCGCAAAGAGGCGATTGAAAAAAACAAACCCAAGAAAAAACCGCGCCAGTGAAACGCGACATCCCCGACAAAGAAGCCATCGCCCTGCTGCCGCCGTTCGAGCGATTGGGCTTAGACCGCATCACCTTGGTCAGCACCGCAGCACAAGCCCAACGGGCACATGATGCCTTGATCACCTCACGTGCCTGGGGCTTTGACACCGAGTCCAAACCCACCTTCCGCGTGGGTGAAGTGTCCGACGGACCGCACGTGTTGCAGCTTGCCACGGGCGACCACGCCTGGGTGTTTCAGTTGCATGACCCCGAATGTCGCGCCATCGCCGCCGACTTGCTGGCCCACCCTGGCATTGCCAAAGCAGGCTTTGGGTTGGGGGATGACCGCAAACGCATCATTCAAAAATTAGGCATTGAGCCTGCCGACATCTTGGAACTCAACACCGTGTTTCGTGCCCAGGGCTACCGCAAAGAAATGGGCGTCAAGGGTGCGGTGGCCGTGCTGTTCAACCAGCGCTTTCAAAAGTCTAAAAAAGCCGCCACCAGCAACTGGGCCAACCCGCATTTGAGCGAGTCGCAACTGGTCTACGCGGCCAACGATGCCTATGCCGCTTATCGGGTTTGGGAAGCTTTGAAACTCTAAGCCGCTCACAACGAGGCAGCTTGCGGGTTGTCTCATGCGCGTCTCCCCCCGCTGACATGCACCCTCAGATCTATTAAATTAGTCTTAGACAAATTAATAAATCTGAGGAGAACATCTTGCGCATTGCTACTTTCAAGCTCAACGGTCAACGTCATGTGGGTCAAGTTTCTGCCGACGGCCAACATGTCACGGCCTTTGCCCTCACCGAAGACCAAGCGCATCACGGTGCGCAACCCATCATTGAGGCACTCGTGGCAGGTCGCCCCTTGCCCGAGTTGGCGGGCACGCCCCATGCCATCTCGCATGTTCACCTCGAAGCGCCCTTGCCCATCCCACGTCGCAACGTATGGTGCGTGGGCCGCAACTACCACGCGCATGCCAAAGAGCTGCAAGCCTCGGTTTTCAAAGACAGCAATGCCGACACCAAAGCCTGGCCCATCGTGTTTACCAAAGTGCCCGAGTGCGTAGTCGGCCACACCGACGAGGTACATCTGCCAGGTGCTGCCATCTCTGACCAAATCGACTACGAGGCCGAACTGGCGGTGGTGATTGGCAAAGGCGGCAAGAACATCGCCCAAGCCGATGCCATGAGCCATGTGTTTGGCTACACCGTGGTCAACGACGTGACCGCGCGCGATGTGCAAATGCGTCACCAGCAATGGGACATGGGCAAGTCGTTCGACACGTTCTGCCCCATGGGCCCTGGGCTCGTCTCCGCCGACGAAGTGGATGGCCGCAACACCCGTGTGCGTTGTTGGGTCAACGGCGTGTTGCGCCATGACGGTCCCACCGAGAACATGATTTTTGACATCCCAACCT
>JBPCSU010000079.1:0-3194 GCA_051006815.1 Limnohabitans sp. | reverse complement strand
GTAATTTGCCATCCATTATGCCTTGATCATCTAATTAATCGTTTCTTTATGCTTTTTGAGGCGTGTTGTCTGTTGGATTGAGCGCGATGTCGGCTAGCAGATCCAGCAGACGTTCTTGTTCGCCTACCGCAGGCTGGCAGGTGATGACGACACTGGGGTGTTGCGCCTGCAGGGTTTGAATCAATGCTGGCAAGTCCTCGCGCGCATGACGGCCAACGCCCAAAAATAGGGGAACGATGCACAAGCTGTTGGCACCCTCGGCGATCAAGGTGTTGGCAACGTGGGGCAGATCGGGTTCAGTGAGCTCCAGATAGGCGCAACGCACAGGCGTGTCAGGTGCGCGCTGAGAAATGCGTGCTGCCACGGCTTGGTTGGGCTTGTGCCACAGGGGGTCACGTGACCCATGGGCAAACAAAATGATGGCGTGCATGCAGCGACCTTATTGGCGTAGAACCAACCAACCAAAGGCGGTCAAAGACGCCAAGGTGTAAAGCAAACCTGGTGCTGCGGCAGCAAACCAGGGGGCCCAATTGTTGATGTTCCCGATGTAGCTGAACACGTTGTTAAGCAAGAAGAAACTGATGCCCGCCAACACTCCACCAAACACATGACTGGCAATGTTGCCGCTGCGAAAGTGCAGGTAGGCAAAAGGCAAGGCAAGCACCACCATCACAAGGCAGCTCAAAGGGTAAAACACCTTCTTCCAAAATTCGATTTCAAATTTTTGCGTGGTTTGGCCGTTCACATTCAAGTGCTGGATGTATTGAAACAAGTCGATGGTGCCCATGCGGTCGGGTTTGAGCAAGGCAACGGAGACCATTTCGGAGGTGATGCCTGTAGGCCAACGCAGGCTCTCGGAGTAGCGTCTTTCGAGTTTGGATTCGTCGTTGTTGCGAATCAGTTCGTCGCGTTCGACTTGGCGCAAGTCCCAGCTTTCGTCTGCGGAAATCAAGCCAAGTCCAGCTTTGGTCAAGGCAACCCACTGCCCATCTTTGTTGAATTCAAAAATACGAATGCCTTTGGGTTGGCCTTCAGGCGAAAGGGTTGTCACGTTCACAGCAAAGTTGCGTTCGTCTTGGCGTTCACGTAACCAAGCGCCAGTTTGGCCAACGGTGATTTGCCCTAGATAGCGTGATTTCAAAAGCTGGGCATAGCGGTCGCAAAAGGGTGACAGGTAATCGCCTACCGCAAAGGTCAACACCACGAATGCCAAGCCGAGGCCAATTAAGTTGCGCAGTGCCAAGGTCGGGCCAAGACCGCTGGTCCGCAAAATGGTGAACTCCGAGCTTTGGGCAAAGCGTGCCATGACAAAGATGGTGCCAATCAACACAGAGATGGGAAGCAGCTCATACAAATGGCTGGGCATCATCAACAGCACATAAGTGAGGGCATGTTTGAGTTGGTAGGCACCAGCGTTTTGACCGACGTTTTGTAGCTCGTCAACAAAATCGAAAAAGAAGAACAACGCCAAAAAGCTCAGTGTCACAAATGACACCGCGACCAGGACTTCGCCATAAATGAGTCGACGCAGGGTTTTCATGCCAAAGTCTCCTGGCGCTGACCCAACATTTGACGCCAGTTCCAGTTGTTGTGTCTAACCATGAGCCAACTGATGGCGAGCAATAAGACGCCGCCATGTAGGACGATGAAATATGGAATCAGTTGTACTTTGTTCGCACTGATCCAACTCTGTCCGAGGTTGATGAAGTTGTAATAAACAACAAAGATAAACAGTGCCAAACCTAAGTTGCCGCCCCTTCCCACGCGATGATTGGCGCTGGTGATGGCCAAAGCAATCACCAAAAAGTTAACGGCCGCCATGGCTAAGCCGAGTCGCCAAGCCAGCTCGCCCAAATTGCCCGATGTGGGGCGTTGAAGTAACAGCCAACTGGAGGTGGCTTTGGGGGGAATCAGATCGGCGGCTTTGACATCTTTGCTGATGCGAGTGCCGTAGACCTTGAATTGACTTATTTTGAGATCCTCTTCACCCATGGTTTGCTCGAGTCGCTGGCCTACGTTCAAAATTAAAAAACGGTCTTCGTCTTGCATTTCGAGGTGGCCTGATTTGGCCGATGTCATGGCTTGTTTCCCGTGTTCGCTAGACGAAATAAAGACGTTCTTGGCTTGATCGTTTGTCAAACTGTCTTTGTCAATAAAAAAGACGCGCAGTCCGTTGGCGGACTCTTGAAATTGACCTGGTGAGACACGCTCTAAATCACCGCGTCGCTCGAAGCGTTGCTTAAGATCACTGATTTGTTGGTTGGACCATGGCCAGACGATAAGCACCAACACAGACACGGTGATCAACACAGGCCATGCAAAACGAAAGATGGGGGAGAGTAACGCGCGCAAGCCGCGGCCACTGACGAACCAAATGACCATTTCACTCTCGAGGTACATGCGCGACAAGGTGCCCACAGTCGCGATGAACAAGCTCATGGTCAGCACCGTCGGTAAATGTCCCAGCATGGTGTAGCCCATCACCAAGCTCACCTCAGCGGGGTTCACTCTGCCGGAGGATGCTTGCCCCAACGTACGGATGAGCATCATGGTCATCACGATGGTGAGCAAAACAATCAACGTCGCGCCAAAGCTGCGTGAGAGTTCTTTACGAATGGAGGAATGGAATAACATCAGCGACAGAGGAAAACCGCAATTATGAACTTCGAGCTCAAGACCCTGGATTTACACGCAGCAGCCACGCATAAAACCGATGCGCTGATTATCTTGGTATCTGCCAACGACAAGCCGACCAAAGGCCCGTTGGGTCAACTTATTTCAGACGCACGCAAGAGCGGTGATGTGGATGCATCGCCAGCCAAGTTGTTGAGCATTTGGCGACCCCATGGCGTGACCGCAGCTCGTGTGGTGCTGGTGTCCAGTGGCGACGGCTCGGCGCGTGTGGTGCGCCAAGCGGTGACGGCCGCCGTGGCCTCTTTGAAAACAGCAACCCCTGCACATTTGACGGTTTGTTTGGCTGATGCATCACAACACCGCTTGCAAGCAGCTGCGCAAGCCGTGGCCGATGCCAGTTACGTCTACACGGCTACCAAACCCTCGGCCAAAGCTGCTGCGCTGAAGCGTGTGGTGCTGGCCTTGCCCACGGCTGAGAAAACCAAAAACGCCAAGCCTGACTTCGAGTTGGCACGGGCTCAAGTGGCGGGTGTGTCGTTGGCCAAAGAGTGGGGCAACCG
>JBPCSU010000078.1:0-2524 GCA_051006815.1 Limnohabitans sp. | reverse complement strand
CAGCACCTCGGGCAGTTCGCCGGTGTGTACCTCCACGCACCCGCCTTGCAGACGCAAGGCGTCGTCCAGCGCTTGTAGCGATTCGCGAACAAACTCAATGTGCTGCAGTGCCGCATCGGGCTGCAGCCAGAGTTCAGGTTCCACCACATAGATGCACCGCACAGGGCCACACTGCGCTGCTTGGGCCAACGCCGCATGGTCTTGCCAGCGCAGGTCACGTTTGAACCAAACCAGTTGGTAAGTCATGTGGGCGTGGCAGCTTTGTTCTTGCGGCAAGCATCCGAGCAATAACGCACGTGCTCCCAGTTCTTTGCCCATGCCTTGCGCCATGTCATCTCACGCCCGCAGGTTTGGCAAGGCTTGCTGGGAAGGTGTTGCTTGTTACCTTTGAATGTGGGTTTCGTTGTCATGTGACATGTCCACGGACTTTTTTGCTGACAAGGTGCATCAGTCCCTCGGAGGCTTCTTCCACCAAGTCGAGGACGTGTTCAAAGCCTTGTTCGCCACCGTAATACGGATCGGGAATGACCGAAGCTTGTGTTGTTTGCAAAAATTCTGCAAACCCACGTATCTTGTGATGCAGGTGTGAGGGGCACCGCTCTTCTAAAAGAGCCCGGTTGTCCCAATCCATGGCGATGAGCAAATCGAAGTCTTCAAAATCGCTGTCTGTCACGGCTCTGGCCCTCAACTCCGACAGGTCGTAGCCACGTCTGAGCGCGTGCATTTGGCTGCGTGCATCCGGTGGGGAGTTGGGGTGGTAGTTGTGTGTACCCGCTGAGTCAAGATGGACATGCGCCAGCAAGTTTTTCTCCACCAACTTCTTTCTGAAAACGCCCTCGGCTGTCGGGCTACGGCAGATATTGCCCATACAAACAAAGAGAATTTTTAGCGCAACCGGTTTCATGCTTTTTCCTCATGCAAGTCGATGCCTTCATGTTGGGCAATCTTTTCGAGTGCGTTCTCAAACAATGCGCGGGCTGAGCCCGAAATGGAACGCAGGTAGGCGTGCAAATGCGCGTCCTCGGCGTTTTTGTTTAGGCACTCTTGGCTGTACTCTTCGAAGCTGGCAAGTTGTGAAATCAATTCAGCCACATGTCGCGGGCACTCGCAGAGAACGTTGGTCGAGATGCCCGCCACCCGCGCAAGTGTTTCATCTGAATATTTACGACTGGTGATCACCGATCCGCTGGTGCCAAACTCTTCGGCGCGTGCAGGATTCACAAACACCACGGATTGCAACAACTCTGCGAGTTCAATGTCTGAGAGGGGTTCGCGCCGCACGATCAAGCCAGAAAACTTCATGGCTTGCACCACGGCTTCCGGCGCAAAGTTATAGATCACGATGGTCTGCGCAAATTTGAGCTTCTGAATCAAGGCTTGGATGGTCGCGTGCACCCCTGTTTGTAGCGTGTTGACTTTGATCAACAGCACTTGGGGCTTCTCAGAAAAATCGGCGTGGCTGGCCGCGGTTAAGTCCACCAGGACGTCCGTTACGGTGATCTTGTTTTGCTTCAACCCAGAGACAAACTTTTTTGATTCGATTCGGTTGGCTAGACCTATACCCACCACAGCCAAGGTCACAGGTTCACCTTGAGCCATGCGTTTGCTTTGTGCGTTGTTTTGCAGGTTGCTCATTCTGCGCAGCTGGTTCAAGTCGAGATTCGCAATAGCGCTGATGGCATGGCCTTCGCTGCAAAGTTGCTTCAACAAGATGGCCTTAGACACATCGTGCTCTTCAAACAAACGCTGCTTGCCTTCCGTTTTGACGGGGCTGTAGGCGCCGTAACGGGTCTCCCAAATGCGCAGTGTCGAGACGGGAATGCCGGTGGTTTTGGATACCGCGCCGATTCGGAAAAGCAGATCTGTGGAAGTTGACATGGTCAAAACAAATTATTTGAGTAGGACTTGAGTAGATAATATGACGAAAAATAGAAAAATTTACATTAAAAAATCATTTGCGTAGATAAATGTCTCAAAATCCTACTCAATAGGAGTGTGAGCCATGATTTCAAAGAAAACAATCAACGCCATTGAGTTGTGTGTGTTGCTTGCCGGGCAGCGCCATGCGTACCTCACCACGACAGAGCTTTCGCCGCGCATGGATTTGTCGGTTTCTTATTTGGAAAACTTACTCAAGCCGCTCAAGGACCACCACATCGTGACTTCGATGAAAGGGCCTGGTGGTGGCTACAAGATCCAGGGCGATGTGTCGCTGATTTCCATCTGGGATGTGGCTGCGGTGTTTGAGCAGACCTTGGGCGATGACGACCAGGAAAAGGCTGTCCCGCATGCGTACGAGCGCGAGCTTGAGCAGGTGGTTCAACGAACGCTTAGCGGCTTTGTGCTCTCTGATTTTGCGGACTTCTCTGATGTCGCAATCAAGTCATTCTCACAAGAGGTCGGGCGTTTCAAATTCAAACCGCTTGCCACGCCATTCGTGCCCAAAGCGCCCAATTCGGTGTTTCAACTGCACATGTCCTTCTGAGTCGTCACGCGATTTTTTGGGGTGAGTGAAACACAATGC
>JBPCSU010000077.1:0-10880 GCA_051006815.1 Limnohabitans sp. | reverse complement strand
CGCGGCAAGGTGTTGGGTGGCTGCTCCAGCATCAACGGCATGATTTACATGCGCGGCCAAGCGCGTGACTACAACCACTGGGCCGACATCACCGGTGACGCACGCTGGCGTTGGGACCACACACTGCCGTATTTCAAACTGCACGAAGACCACCATGCTGGCGCCAGTGCGTTCCACGGCGCCAAAGGCGAGCGCAGCCAGGTGCTGCTCGACGACCCGACGGTTTATGGTGAGACCTTGCGCCACCACGTCGCCGGTGGTGAATGGCGCGTCGAGAAACAACGCCTGCGCTGGGACGTGCTGGATGCATTTGCGCAAGCCGCTGTACAAGCGGGCATCCCCGCCACCGACGACTTCAACCGGGGCGACAACGAAGGCGTGGGCTACTTTGAAGTCAACCAACGCAGTGGCTGGCGTTGGAACACACCCAAAGCCTTCATTCGCCCCACGTGCTACGCACGTCCCAACTTCGAGTTGTGGTCGTCGGCCCATGTGGCCAAGCTGGTGATGCACACCGAGCCCGATGGCACGCAGCGTTGCACGGGCGTTGAAGTGTGGACGGGCCACGGCTACGTGACCGTCAGCGCCAAACAAGCGGTGGTGCTGAGCGCGGGCGCCATCGGCACCCCACAAATTTTGCAGCTCTCGGGCTTGGGTCCTGCTGCGTTGTTGCAACAGCATGGCATTGCACCCCTCATTGATTTGCCAGGCGTGGGCGCCAATTTGCAAGACCATTTGCAAATTCGCTCGGTCTTCAAAGTGCAAGGCGTGGACACGCTCAACACCTTGAGCAACAGCTGGTGGGGCAAAGCCAAAATTGGTTTGGAATACGCATTCAAGCGCAGCGGCCCCATGAGCATGGCCCCCTCGCAACTCGGCGCCTTCACGCGCAGCAGCCCCGACCAGCCGTATCCCAACATCGAATACCACGTGCAACCGCTGAGCTTGGATGCCTTTGGCGAACCGCTGCACCACTTCCCCGCGTTCACCGCCAGTGTGTGCAACCTCAACCCCACCAGCCGTGGCACGGTGGCCATCACCAGCGCCAACTTCGCCGACGCCCCGAAGATTGCCCCCAACTACTTGAGCACCCCTGAAGACCGCCAAGTCGCTGCCGACTCGCTGCGCGTGACGCGCCGCATCGCCGCCCAACCCGCCCTCGCCAAGTACCAACCCGAGGAATACAAACCGGGCGTGCAGTACCAAAGCGACGAAGAGTTGGCGCGTTTGGCCGGCGACATTGCCACCACCATCTTCCATCCCGTGGGCACCGCCCGCATGGGCCGTGTTGACGACCCACTGGCCGTGGTCGACCCCGAGCTGCGTGTGCGCGATGGCCGTGGTGGCGTGGTGCGCGGTCTGCGTGTGGTCGACGCCAGCGTCATGCCCACCATCACCAGTGGCAACACCAACAGCCCCACCTTGATGATGGCGGAGAAGGCCGCCCAGTGGCTCGCCCATGAAGCCGAGAATGTCTAAGACGTTCGGGAAACTCCCTACGGTTTGCACCGCCTTGGGGCGCTACATTGTCACCACTCGCGACAATCCTCGGGTTGTCGATCTGAGGGTCCGAGGAGACATACAACAAGCCCCCGTGAAGGAGGCATCTGAAACAAGCACCGGTTAAGCCGGTGCTTTTTCTTTTTCCGCTATCGTTTCGTCATGGAATTGTTCATCGCCACGTTTGCCTCCGCCTTCGCTGGCTTTGTTGACTCCATCGTCGGCGGCGGCGGGCTGATTCTGTTGCCCACCCTGTTTGCGGTTTATCCCAACGCCGCCCCTGCCACCTTGTTTGGCAGCAACAAAAGTGCGTCCATCTGGGGCACCGCCTTTGCCACCTGGCAGTACAGCCGCCGTGTGTCGCTGAACTGGCCCGTCATGCTGCCCGCCGCCGCGCTGACCATGGTCAGCGCCTTTTTCGGAGCGTGGTTGGTCACCCTCATTTCTGCCGATTTTTTGCGCCGCCTGCTGCCCGCCGTGCTGCTGCTGGTGTTGGGCTACACCTTGGTGCGCAAAGACATGGGGCGCCACCACGCGCCGCGCTTTGAAGGCCGCACCGAGCGATGGGCCGCGTGCACCGTGGGGGCCACGATTGGTTTTTACGACGGGTTCTTCGGCCCCGGCACGGGCAGCTTCTTTGTGTTTTTGTTGGTGCGCTGGTTGGGCTACGACTTCTTGAACGCCTCCGTGGCCGCCAAGCTGTTGAACCTGTCGAGCAACATCGCCGCCTTGGTGCTGTTCACCTTCAAGGGCCATGTGTGGTGGCACTTGGCATTGCCCATGGCCTTAGCCAATGTGGCGGGCAGTTTGCTGGGCACGCGCATGGCCTTGCAACACGGCGCAGGGTTTGTGCGCGGCATGTTCATCGTGGTGGTGAGTGCGCTGATTTGCAAAACCAGCTACGACGCGTTTTTGCGTTAACGCGCAGACGCCGGCTTCATGGCGGCAGACGCTGCCGATGCAGCGGACGCCGCTTTTTCAGCAGCCGATGCCGCAACCACCGGTTCTTCTGCCGCCAACTCAGCCGCTTTGGGTGGCCATGGCACGCTGGCCACGGCACGGGGCTTGCCAATTGGGCGGGTGGCTTGGCCTTTTTGCACCGCCTCGATGTCTTCTTGCGAGGGGTATTGCCCCATGATCACAAAATCAAACACACGACGTGCGATTGGGGCCGCGTTCTGTGCACCAAAGCCCGCGTTTTCGACCACCATGGCCAAAGCCACCTTGGGATCATCCGCCGGCGCAAACGCCACAAACAACGCATGGTCGCGCATGCGTTCGTCAATGCTGGAGGCGTTGTATTTTTCGTTTTGCTTCACCGTGAACACCTGCGCAGTGCCGGTTTTACCGGCGCTCACATATTGCGCGCCAATGAAGCTAGAGGCCGAGGTGCCCTCAATGTTCACACCGATCATGCCCTTCTTTATCACCTCGAGGTTTTCAGGCAGCAGCGGCAGTTGGCCAATCGGTTCTTTCGCTACCGGCGTCGAGGCTTTGGTTTCCACATCCAACACCTCACGCACCAAGTGCGGCTTCATCTTCAACCCGTTGTTGGCCACGGTGCCCATGGCATGCGCAATTTGCAGCATGGTGAAGTTGTTGTAACCCTGACCAATGCCCAAGGAAATGGTTTCCCCGGAGTACCAGCGTTGCTGCTCGGGCTTTTTGTAGGTGGTGCGTTTCCACTCGGTCGAGGGCAACACGCCGCGCGATTCGCCCAAGATGTCGATGCCTGTGATTTGACCAAACCCCAATGGCTTCATTTGGTCGTGCATCAAGTCCACGCCCATGTCACGCGCCAGCGTGTAGTAGTAGGTGTCGCACGATTCAACGATGGATTTGTACATGTCCACCGCACCATGGCCCCCTTCTTTGTCGTCACGGAAACGGTGGTTACCGAACATGAAAAAGCCGGGGTCTGAAATGATGGCCTTCTCAGAACGCTTGCCCGTTTGCAACGCCGCCAAGGCCATGAACGGCTTGTAGGTCGAGCCTGGTGGGTAGGTGCCGCGCAGCGCACGGTTGAGCAAGGGCTTGTCGAGTGACTCGTTCAAGGCTTGCCAGTTTTCAGAATCAATGCCATCGACAAACAAGTTCGGGTCAAACGTGGGCTTGCTCACAAACGCCAACACCTCGCCCGTCTTGGGGTCGAGGGCCACCAAGGCCCCACGGCGTTTGCCGTACAAATCTTCCACCAACTTTTGCAGCTTGATGTCGATCGACAACACCACGCTGTTGCCGGGCACCGATTGGCTGCTGTTGAGTCGACGCACGGCACGACCACCTGCCGAAGTTTCCATTTGCTGCACGCCGGTGATGCCGTGCAACTGCTTCTCGTAGCTTTGCTCCACACCGAGCTTGCCGATGTAGTCGGTGCCGCGGTAATTGCCTGCATCTTCCGACTCTTCGATCTTGCCTTTTTCCGCTTGGTTGATACGACCGATGTAGCCAATCACATGGCTGGCCAATTGGTTGTAGGGGTAGTTGCGGAACAAACGGGCGCGAATTTCGACGCCAGGGAATCGGTAACGCTGGGCAGCAAAACGTGCCACTTCTTCGTCGGTCAAGCGGTTGCGAATCGGCACAGATTCAAAGCTCTTCGATTCGCTCATTTGCTTTTTGAAGCGTCGCTTGTCGCGTGGCTGAATGTCGATCACACCCGACAGCTGCTCGATCACTTCTTCCAGCGGCGCCACCACCTTGGAAGCCGTGATCTCTAAGGTATAGGCCGAGTAGTTGGTGGCCAACACCACGCCATTGCGGTCCATGATGACGCCGCGGTTGGGCACGATGGGCACGATGGCGGTGCGGTTGTTTTCGGCCTGCGCGTTGAATTCGTCGTAACGCACCACCTGCAAATAAAACAAGCGCAAGGCCAGCAAGCCGAACAGGACAAGAATGGCGCCCGTCACCACCACCACGCGCGACCTGAATCGACGCAGGTCGGATTCGATGTCGCGAATCACCCTCATAGCGGTCGGTTCGCGTCTGGGTTAGGCGCTCGGCGCTGTGGGGCCAACAGGAACACGCTGACGAGGGGCCACAACAAAGCCTCCACCAGCGGCGCCAACAAAATAGACCAGCCGGGGAACAAGGCGCCCGACATCATGCGCACCAACAATTCAAGCGCATGGGCCAACACAAAAATCGGCAGCACTTGCATGGCTTGCGACGGCACCGTGAACCAGAGCAAGCGGCGATGAATCATGATCGCCATGAACCCCAACACGGTGTACGTCAAGGCATGTTGCCCCAACAACGCGGACTGATGCACATCGGTGGCCACACCAAAAAAGAAGGCCACACCAATGCCGACCAAGCGCGGTTGGTGCACGCACCAAAACACCAGCACCAAGGCCAAGAAGTCAGGCATCCACGCAGCATTGCCGACCAAGCTGATGTTCACCACCATGTCGGCAAACAAGGCGGACAGCAAGGTCACCAAAATAAACAGCGGGTTGGCTGGCAACAGCAGCTGTTGGCCGCGCGGCATGATCATCGGCGGGCTCCTTTGTGCGTTGCGACTGGCGCGGGTTTTTCAATTTGCGGACGCGGTGGCAACTGATCGCTCAGGGGATCGAGCACCATCACATGACGCGCGCCCTGCACGTGCCCCACGGGCTCACACAAGATGCGCGCAAACGCGGTTTCCGCACGACGCTCCACCTTGGTCACCTTGCCCACCAACACGCCCGCGGGATACACACCGTCGACGCCGCTGGTGGACAACAAATCACCCACCTCAATATCGGCGTTGGTGGCCATGAAACGCAGCTCTAACAAAGGCGCGCCACCGGCTTCGCCATACGCCACGCCACGCGCGCCGGTGCGCGTGTTCAGCACGGGAATGGAATGTTCGCGGTCGGTCACCAAGGTCACTTCGCTCACCAAAGGCAACACATGGGTCACTTGGCCCAAGATGCCATGCTCGTCCATCACCGGCGAGCTGGGCTTGATGCCATTGAGCATGCCTTTGTCAATGATGAGTTTGCGGGTGTAGGGGTCGGCCGCGTCGTACAACACTTCGGCGGCAACGCCTTTGGTGTCTAGGCGCTTGCTCAGGTTCAAGAGCTCACGCAGTTGGCTGTTTTCCAGCGCAAGTTGCTCGACTTGTCCTGAGCGACGCGCTTGCACCAACAACTGTTGGCGGGCCTCGCGCTCAGCGGCTTGCGCAACATCGCGGGCTTCGAAATATTCCGTGGAGTACTCGGCCAACGCCTGCGGGCGCATGGCCAACCATTGCACGGGATACAGCGCCACCGACAAGGTGGCTCGCAAAGGCTGGGTCACCCCAAAACGCACGTCCGCCACCATCAACAGCACCGACACAGCGCTGAAGAAAAGTAATTTGGAAACGGCGGAAGGGCCTTGCTTAAAGAAGGCCGGAGGCGTGCGGTCGAGGGTGCCGAGTGGCACTGAGTTATTCGCTCGTGAAGATGGAGCCCAAACGCTCCATACGCTCAAGGGCCAAGCCGCAACCGCGCACCACGCAAGTCAGTGGGTCTTCCGCCACCAACACGGGCAAGCCGGTTTCTTCGGCCAACAAGCGGTCCAGGTCACGCAACAAGGCGCCACCGCCGGTGAGCATCATGCCGCGCTCGGCAATGTCTGCACCCAGTTCGGGAGGCGTTTGCTCCAACGCGTTTTTCACGGCAGAGACGATGTTGTTGAGAGGATCGGTCAGGGCTTCCAAGATTTCGTTCGACGAGATCGTGAACGAGCGTGGCACACCTTCCGACAAGTTGCGGCCTTTGACTTCCATTTCCTTGACTTCAGAGCCAGGGAAAGCCGAACCGATTTCTTTCTTGATGGCTTCCGCGGTGGGCTCACCAATCAACATGCCGTAGTTGCGACGGATGTAGTTGATGATGGCTTCGTCAAACTTGTCGCCACCCACGCGCACGCTGCCTTTGTAGACCATGCCGCCCAAGCTGATGACGCCGACTTCGGTGGTACCACCACCAATGTCCACCACCATCGAGCCCGAAGCTTCGGACACCGGCAGACCCGCGCCGATGGCTGCTGCCATGGGTTCTTCAATCAAGTACACCTCGGAGGCGCCAGCGCCCAAGGCGGATTCGCGAATCGCGCGACGCTCCACTTGGGTCGAACCGCAAGGCACGCAAATGATGATGCGGGGGCTGGGCTTCAATACCGAGCGGGGGTGCACCATCTTGATGAACTGCTTGAGCATTTGCTCAGTCACCGTGAAGTCGGCAATCACGCCGTCTTTCATGGGGCGAATGGCTTCGATGTTGCCAGGCACTTTGCCCAACATGGCCTTGGCTTCATGGCCTACGGCTTGAATGGTTTTCTTGCCTTGGGGGCCGCCTTCGTGGCGAATCGACACAACCGAAGGCTCGTCCAACACGATGCCTTTGTCACGTACATAAATCAGGGTGTTGGCGGTGCCTAAGTCAATCGCCAAATCGGTGGAGAAATACCGACGGAAAGATCCAAACATGTTTGTCCTCTAAGCTTGCCCGCGGCCGCGGACACAAAGGCGAGATAATACCGCATCGACCGTAAATCGCGGGTTTCTCCCCTCATAAAAGTATGTCCCTGAACGACCAAGACATTCGCCGCATCGCCAATTTGGCGCGGCTAGAACTTCAGCCTGACGAACAGGCCCGCATGTTGCACAAAATCAATAACTTTTTTGACATCGTTGAGCAAATTCGCGCGGTAGACACCACGGATGTGGTACCCATGGCGCACCCGATAGATGCCATGCCAGGCACCCACATGGAGCTGCGCCTGCGCCCCGATGTGGCCAGCGAACCCAACCAACGCGACGCCAACCAACAAAGCGCCCCCGCTGTCGAGCGCGGTTTGTTCTTGGTGCCCAAAGTCATCGAATAAGGGCCACCACATGACGCAAGCCCTCCACAACCAATCGCTGAGCGAACTCAGCACCGCCCTGCGCGCCAAACAGGTGAGCGCCGTTGAATTAGCGCAGCACTTCTTGGCCCGCGCCAAAGCCGACACCACGGGGTCGTTTTTGGCCCTCAACGAAGACGCCACCTTGGCCCAAGCCAAAGCCTCAGACGCGCGCTTGGCCGCAGGCACGGGCGGCGCTTTAGAAGGCGTGCCACTGGCGCACAAAGACGTGTTTGTCACGCGCGACTTCCCCACCACCGCAGGCTCCAAAATCTTGAACGGCTACCGCTCGCCGTTTGACGCAACAGTGGTTCGCAAGCTGCAAGACGCCGGCATGGTGACCTTGGGCAAGCTCAACTGCGATGAATTCGCCATGGGCTCGTCCAACGAAAACTCGGCCTACGGCGCAGTGAAAAACCCCTGGGATGCCACACGCATTCCCGGCGGCTCCTCGGGCGGCAGCGCTGCGGCCGTGGCCGCACGTTTGACACCCGCGGCCACCGGCACCGACACCGGTGGCTCCATTCGCCAACCGGCCAGTTTTTGCGGCATCACCGGCATCAAGCCCACCTATGGCCGCGCCTCTCGCTACGGCATGATTGCCTACGCCTCCAGCCTCGACCAAGCCGGCCCCATGGCCCGCAGCGCCGAAGACTGCGCCTTGTTGCTGTCGGCGATGTGCGGGGCTGACCTGGACCGCGACGCCACTTCGTTGGATGTACCCGCAGAGAACTTCTCAGCCAAGCTGGGTGACAGTTTGCAGGGTCTGCGCATCGGGATTCCCAAAGAATTTTTTGGCGACGGCTTGGCTACCGATGTGCGCGCTGCGGTCGATGCCGCGCTACACACCCTAGAGGCCCAAGGCGCCAAGCTGGTGCCCATCACATTGCCTCGCACCGAGCTGGCCATTCCTGTGTACTACATCATTGCGCCCGCCGAAGCCAGCTCGAACCTGAGCCGCTTTGACGGCGTGAAGTTTGGCCACCGCGCCAAAGACTACACCGACTTGGTCGACATGTACAAAAAGACCCGTGCCGAAGGTTTTGGCGAAGAGGTCAAGCGTCGCATCATGACCGGCGCCTATGTGTTGAGCCACGGCTACTACGACGCGTATTACCTGCAAGCGCAAAAAATTCGCCGCATGATTGCCGACGATTTCCAACGTGCCTTTGCCGAGTGCGACGTCATCGCCGGTCCCGTTGCTCCCACTGTCGCGTGGAAGCTCGGCAACAACGCCAGCGATCCCCTGGCTGACTACTTGGCCGACATCTTCACCCTGCCCGCCTCACTCGCTGGTTTGCCCGGCATGAGCGTGCCGGTTGGCTTTGGTGCTGACCAAATGCCCGTGGGCATGCAGCTCATTGGCAACTACTTGCAAGAAGCCAAGTTGCTCAACGTGGCACACCAGTTCCAACTGCACACCGATTTCCATAACGCCAAGCCGGAGGGCGCGCAATGAAGCCCCCACGTTCTTCACTTCGTGTAATCACTGCCCCCCGAGGGGGCGCTGGCCTCCTTTGGGGCGGCCCGGCAGGAGTCCAACATGTCTAAGTTAGTTCAAGGCTACGAAGTCGTCATCGGCTTTGAAACCCACGCCCAGCTCTCCACGCAGAGCAAAATTTTCAGCCGCGCGTCCACCGCCTTTGGTGCAGAGCCCAATACACAAGCCTGCGCCGTGGACATGGCCCTGCCCGGCACCTTGCCCGTGATGAACGTGGGGGCCGTTGAGCGCGCCATCGAGTTTGGCTTGGCCGTCAACTCGCACATCGCAGAGCGCAGCATCTTTGCGCGCAAAAACTACTTCTACCCCGACCTGCCCAAGGGCTACCAAATCAGCCAATTTGAAATTCCCGTGGTGCAAGGTGGCGAAGTGTCGTTCTACCTCGAAGAAGGCAAAGAGACGGTGCACAAAACTGTGCGCTTGGTGCGCGCTCACCTCGAAGAAGACGCGGGCAAATCGCTGCACGAAGACTTCGTGGGGCAATCCGGCATCGACTTGAACCGCGCGGGCACACCACTGCTGGAGATCGTGACCGAGCCCGACATCCGCTCGAGCGACGAAGCCGTGGCCTATGCCAAAGAGCTGCACAAAATCGTCACCTGGATTGGCATTTGCGACGGCAACATGCAAGAAGGTTCGTTCCGCTGCGACGCCAACGTGTCGGTGCGCAAACCCGGTCAGCCTTTGGGCACACGCCGCGAGATCAAGAACTTGAACAGCTTCAAGTTCATGCAACAAGCCATCGACTACGAAGTGCGTTGGCAGATCGACCAAATTGAAGACGGCCACGCCATTGAACAAGCCACCGTGCTGTTCGACCCCGACACCGGCGAAACCCGCGCCATGCGCACCAAGGAAGACGCGGCTGATTACCGCTACTTCCCCGACCCCGACCTGCCCCCGTTGGTGATTGGCCGCGACTGGGTTGAGCGCGTCAAAGGCGAGATGGCCGAATTGCCACGCGTCATGGCCGAGCGCTTCGTCAAAGACTACGCGCTGCCCGAATACGACGCCACCTTGCTCACGCAAAGCAAGGCTGCAGCCGCTTACTTTGAAGCCGCGGCCAAGGCCTGCGGCCAGCCCAAGCTGACCAGCAACTGGATCATGGGCGAGGTGTCACGCCGCTTGAACAGCGGCGAAGTGACCTTTGACAACATCCCCGTCAGCGCCGCACAACTCGGCGCGCTGATCACGCGCATCAGCGACAACACCATCAGCAACAGCGCCGCGCGCCAAGTGTTTGATGGTCTGTGGAATCAGGAAGGTGACGTCGACGCCATCATCGACGCCAAAGGCCTGAAACAAATCAACGACACCGGCGCGTTGGAAGCCATCATCGACGAGGTACTGGCCGCCAACCCCAAGAACGTGGAAGAGTTCAAGGGTGGCAACGCCAAAGCCTTGAATGGCTTGGTCGGCCCGATCATGAAAGCCAGCAAAGGCAAGGCCAACCCTGCGCAGGTGAACGAGCTCTTGCTGAAGAAGCTAAGCTGATCGGCTTTATTTCACCCCATACCGTTCGCGATACACCTGGGTGCGCGCCAAGTGCTCACCCATGGCGTTGCCAGGTTGGGCATGGAGGTAGGCCAGCAAATCGCTCAACTCAGCAATCGCACACACCTGCAAGCCCACGTGTTCGCGCACGTATTGCACAGCGCTGTAGGGCACGTCTTTTGTGGTGCCATCGGCTTGTTTTTCGGTGGCCATTTCTTGGCGGTCCAGCGCAATCGCCACCGCATGGGGCGTCGCGCCGGCGGCTTTGATCAGCGCAATGGATTCACGCGCAGCGGTGCCCGCGCTCATCACGTCGTCAACAATCAACACACGACCTTTGAGCGGTGCCCCCACCAAGCTGCCGCCTTCGCCATGGTCTTTGGCTTCTTTGCGGTTGTAGGCAAACGGCACGTTCTTGCCCAAACGCGCCAGCTCAATCGCCACGGCCGCGCCCAAAGGAATGCCCTTGTAAGCGGGGCCAAAAATCATGTCGAATTCGATGCCG
>JBPCSU010000076.1:0-8582 GCA_051006815.1 Limnohabitans sp. | reverse complement strand
AATAGACAAGCCTTCGCGCACGTGGGCCAGGTATTCGCTGCCTTCGGTGGTGAGCGAAAAATCCGCGCGGCCAAACAACTTGACGCCCAGCAACTGCTCCAGCTGCTTGACGCGGTGGCTCACCGCGCTGGGGGTGACGCATTGTTCTTCAGCCGCTTGGGTGACCGAGCGCAACCGCGCCAACGCCTCAAACGTGAGCAAGCACTGAATGGGCGGGATGCGGCTGGTCATGAGCTGTGCTTATTTGAAGATCACGGTCTTGTGACCGTTCAACAGCACGCGGTGTTCGCTGTGCCATTTGACCGCGCGGGCCAGCACTTGGCTTTCGGTGTCGCGGCCTTGGGCGGTGAAGTCTTCCACTGTCTTGCTGTGGTCCACGCGGGCCACATCTTGTTCAATGATGGGGCCTTCGTCCAAGTCGGCGGTGACGTAGTGGGCGGTGGCGCCAATCAGCTTCACGCCACGGTCGTGCGCTTGGTAATAAGGCTTGGCGCCTTTGAAGCTGGGCAAGAAGCTGTGGTGAATGTTGATCGCACGACCTGCCAATTTCTTGCACAAGTCGTCACTCAAGATTTGCATGTAGCGAGCCAGCACCACCAATTCGGCGCCTTCGGCTTCGATGATTTCAAATTGCTTGGCCTCGGCCTGAGCCTTGGTGGCCGCCGTGACCGGGATGTGGTGAAACGGCACGTTGTAGCTGGCGGCGAGTTGGTAGAACTCACGGTGGTTGCTGATGATGGCGCGGACGTCCAAAGGCAGCAGGCCGCTTTTGACGCGGAACAACAGGTCGTTCAAGCAGTGGCCTTCTTTGCTGACCAGCAGCACCGTGCGCATGGGCTGCGTGGTGTTGTGGAGGGACCACTTCATGTCAAAGCCGGTGGCGAATGTTGCCAACTGCGCACGCAACTCATCTGGGCCCACGGCATCGCACGCGAATTGCACGCGCATGAAGAACAAACCCGTGTCATGGTCGTTGTATTGGGCGGCTTCTTCGATGTTGCCTTTGCGTTCCAGCAAAAAGCCAGACACCGCGTGAACAATGCCCTGGCGATCGGGGCAAGACAGGTTGAGGATGTATGCAGTCATAGCGGCTAATTGTAGGTTTCTCGGGCAAGAAAAAAGGGCGCCGGAGCGCCCTGTCTGTCTGGAAGGTGTCGCCTCAGTGCACCGAGACGGGGGTTTGCGCCAACTCGGCGTAGCCCTCTAGGGTTTGTTCGACCTCTTCTTGGGTCGGGGCATTCTCTTGCCAAGCACGCAAATGGGCCTGGAACTGCTCGGCCCAAGAGCCTTCGAGGTAAATCTCTTTGCCCGTGCGTTTGTCCACGATTTCAAAGCCGTGGCGGGCCAAAGCCGGCACGTCGGGGCGTGCTGGCACCAGCGCGTCGCTTTGCACTTGCAGGTGCATCACGGAAAACGTGTCTGAGTTGTAGAGCATGTCCATGGTGGGCTTTCGGCTGAAAAAGAATTGCATCCAAGCATATCGGATTGAAAAAGCCAAATTCAAGAGCCGGGCTTTTCAACTTTATTTAAAACTTGGTCAACTTGGTCACCGTTGGCATTGGTGATGCGCATTCGAACAGGTAAATAACCGAGGCTGGGGGCGAACCAAAGTTCGATGTTTTGGTCAAATTCGCGACGTGGTTTGCGGTGCAGCTTGAGGGTGTTGACGTCGCCATAGGGCAGGGGGAGCAACTCTTCCTTCTCCACGCCAAACTGCCAGACTTCGGCCTCACGCTGTGAGACGGTTTGAAACGACAGCATCGTGCCGAGAGGGAATCGTTCGGGGTCCGCGGCCAGCAAGCTGCTGAGTTGCAGCACGATGCTCAAGCGGTCTTGCGCACCTTTGAGCAAAGGCGCTTCTGGCGAGTTGGCGCTGAAGCTGATGACGCCTTTGTCACGCTGGAAATGTTCTGCTAATTCGTTGCGTGTTTTGTCACCAAAACGGGTGGGCATTAGCCCTTCGTTGCCCAAGACGCCTTTGCTGCTTTGGACGCGCGAGCCCAGCAAAAAGGCCCCTACTTCAAGGCGCGCTTCGTAGTTCGTGCCGTCTTGCATCCAAAGAAGGTCGGCCGAGGCCCAGTAGTCAAACCCTTTCACCCGTCCTTGCACCTTGTATTTCAGGCGTGCAGAGTCGGGCGCTTTGAATTCAGACACTTCCGTTAACCCCTCGGCGCCAAGTGCTGGTGGGCGTTTGTAAGGGGGTAAGTCCACACCGGCGGCCGTGCGCGCAGGCAGGCCCACTGGGGCTGTGAGGTCATTGCCTAAGTCGTCAAACTGCAGAGGCGAAGCGGGGGGCGCCTCTGCGTTGCTATCTGCGCCATCGGGGGGGGGCGCTAAAGGTAAAGGTGGGCGGGCCCGTGGCTTCAGGGCTGGTGCGGGAATTTGGGGGGCTTTGGGCGTCGGTGCTTCGATTTGCCGTGTGACCAATGCATGGACGCGTGCGGGAGCCTCTGCCTCCGGCGATAGCCAGAGGGCGCTGCTCGACAAAATCCACAGATGTAGCAGCAGAACGACGGTGACCAGCGCCGCAGCATGCTGCCGTTGCAATGGCAGGGGGGCAACGGGCTGGACACTGAGGGGCATGACGGCGAGGTGTTCTTTCATAGAATCGTGGCATGAAATTAGCCACATACAAAGACGGAACGCGCGACGGGCAACTGGTGGTTGTCTCACGCGACTTGAACACTGCACATTATGCGACGGGCATTGCCACGCGCATGCAGCAAGCATTGGACGACTGGGGCTTCATCGCGCCGCAGTTGCAAGATTTGTATGAAACCTTGAACCATGGCAAAGCACGCCACGCGTTTCCGTTCGATCCGGCTCTGTGCATGGCCCCACTGCCGCGCGCATACCAATGGGCGGACGGCTCGGCCTACCTCAACCATGTGGAGTTGGTGCGCGCAGCACGCGGCGCCACCGTGCCTGAAAGCTTTGCCACCGATCCGTTGATGTACCAAGGTGTCAGTGATGACTTTTTGGGGGCACAAGACAACGTGGTGTGCGCCAGCGAAGACTTTGGCATCGACTTTGAATCCGAGGTGGCCGTGGTCACGGGGGATGTCCCTATGGGCGCATCGGTCGACGAAGCCTTGGAGGGCATTCGCTTGGTCATGCTGGTCAACGATGTGTCCTTGCGCAACTTGATCCCTGACGAATTGAGCAAAGGTTTTGGCTTCGTGCAAAGCAAGCCGGCCACCGCGTTCAGCCCCGTGGCCGTGACCTTGGATGAACTCGGGGATGCGTGGGACAACGGCCGTGTGCATCTGACGATCCAAAGCACCTGGAACGGGCGCAAAGTGGGCATGTGTGATGCGGGTGCCGACATGGTGTTTCACTTCGGTCAGCTGATCGCACATTTGTGCAAAACCCGCAACCTGCGCGCAGGCGCCATTGTGGGAGGGGGCACGGTCAGCAATGCGGGTGTTGAGAAAAATGGCAAAAAAGAATGGCCCAAAGGCTATAGCTGCATTGCAGAAAAACGGGCGATCGAAACCATCTTGGATGGCAAGCCCAGCACCGAGTTCATGAAGTTTGGTGACACCATTCGCATCGAAGCCAAAGGCAAAGATGGCCAAAGCATGTTTGGCGCGATTGACCAAAAAGTGGTGCCACTCGCGCCTTGACGTTGTTCAGGCGTGAATGAAAAAAGCCCGCATGCGCGGGCTTTTTTTCTGCCTTCGGCGTGGTTATTTCGCTGCAGGATCGGCTGCCATGTTGTCAAACTTTTTGAAGTATTGACGGGCCATGGCCACCACTTGGGCGTCGGTGGGGTGGTCGCTGGCGACGCTGTCCACCACGTTCACATGGGCGTGGTGTTGCTGGCACCAGTCGCGGAACTCGTCGCATGCTTTGCCTGGGCCGGTGACCAACACTTCGTGTGTGCCTTCCAATGCCTTGGCGATGTCGGCATACAACTGCGCGGTGTCGTTTTGTTTGCCTTGGTGTTTGTGGTGGCTGCGCGATTTGACGCGTTGGCTCTCCACGTGCTCGCGGTCAAACATCAGCACATGGGCTTCTTGGTGGTCCATCCAAACAACGGCGTGAAAAGTGGTCATGTGTTTCCTTTCTTAGTGGTGGTTGTGTTCAGTTTTTTCTTGGCAGCTGATGCAGCGTGCAGCCTCAGGCGCTGCGTTCAAGCGGGCTTCTGGAATCGTGGCGTCGCAATCGGTGCAGTGGCCGTAGGTGCCAGCACTCAAGCGTGCCAAGGCGGCGTCAATTGCGGCCAGCTCGGCGGTTTCGTGTTCGTTGATGGCGAACTCTAGATCGCGTGCAGTGTTGACTTGTGCGTCGGAGTCTTCGTTGTGTGCGAAGTGTTCAGCCGCCACGTCAGCGCGACTGGCTTTGCCGCCGCGTTGTTCAGCGATTTGCGCCAACAAATTGGCGCGTGATGTTTCAAGCTTTTGCTTGAAAGCGGTGGCGTGTTGTGCGTCCATCGGTACTCCTTTTTTTCTATGCCTTCATCATGCCCGAACTGAGCGTCAGGTATTTGACGCGTGTCAACAGAAGGTAGAAATTAAAAACGGGCACTAGAATTGTTTTCATGCAAACCTTGCGCAACGCCATCCAGCTCACCCGCCTCGTGCTGGTGTGGTTTGCGTTGTCTGTCGGCGTCGCCATTGCTTCGCCGGTGGTGAACCCCCATGGCATGGACTTGGTCTGTACCAGCGCGGGCAGCATGAAGTTGGTGGTGCAAGGCGATGCCGAGGTGGCGGGCACGACCCATACCTTGGACTGTCCTTTGTGTGCCGCCATCAGCGCGCCGCCGCCTGCGATCAACACCACGTTGACGCAACCTTCCCCTCTGGCCCATGCCCTGCAGCCTCTGGCTGCCGCGCACATCGCGGCCATCACGGCACCGCCCCTGCCTTCGCGCGGGCCCCCTCAACGCGCTCTTTGATCGATTAACGCGCAGGCGTCAGGCGATTGGCCTTCGTTTGTTTGTTGGGTTGTGCGCACGCGCGTGTGGTGCAGCCGTTGAGGTTTCAGGAGACAGATTTGAGGGAAAAGAAAAGAAGGCTTTTTTCAGCCGTGGTCATGTGGATGATGGCGGCTTCACCGCTCACACACGCACAAAGTGAGAGCCCCCATGGCTTCAACACGGTGGTGGTCACGGGGGCATCAGAGTCGCGCACGCAAAGTTCTATGGAGAGCGCCAAAGAGCGTGTGAAAGCTATTCCTGGCGGTGCTTCCATCGTGGACTTGGATCTGGTGCGTGAAGGTCGTCAGTCCACTTGGAGCGATAGCCTTGGTTTGGCGCCGGGTGTGTTTATTCAAGATCGGTTTGGCTCTGAAGAGGCACGCATTTCAATTCGAGGCTCCGCGCTGAGCCGCACCTACCATAGCTTTGGTGTGAAGGTGATGCAAGACGGCGTGCCGATCAACTACGCCGATGGCTTCTTTGACATGCAAACGGTGGACCCCAATGCCTCACGCTACGTCGAAGTGCTGCGTGGTCCCAACGCCACCACGTATGGTGCCACCACCTTGGGTGGCGCGATCAATTTTGTCGCTCCCACGGGCTATAGCAACCCAGGGAGTCTGGCCCGAACGGAAGTGGGGAGCTTTGGCTACAACAAGGTGTTTGGCAGCGCGGCGGGTGTGGCCAAGGCCGATGCCGATGCGTCTCGCGGCAATGTGTGGGACTACTATGTGGCGGGCTCGCAAACGCAACAGAATGGTTTTCGTGACCATGCTGAGATGGAAAACCAAAAGGTGCTGGGCAATTTTGGCGTCAAGATCAGCAAGGACATGGAGTCGCGTTTTTACGTTGCCGCCGTTCGCAGTCACACCCAATTGCCGGGCTATTTGACGCAGGCCGAACTGGCGCAAAGCCCCTCTATGGCCAGCAGTGCCGTCATTGGCGGGGTGTATCCGTATCGTGTAGATGCCAACCGTCGTCGCGATGTGGATGCCCAGCGTGTCGCCAACAAAACAAGGGTGCGTGATGGGGACACCGTGTATGAGTTCGCCGCCTACGCCATGAACTACGACCTGTGGCATCCGATTGACACCCTGGTTGAGCAAAACGCCAAGTCGGTGGGCGGCCACCTCAAGGCAAGCCGCCTGTTGGGTCAACACCAAATCAGCGTGGCGTATTTGCCGAGCGTGGGCGCTACCCAAGGCACTTCCAAACCCAGCAACAACCAAGGCGCAGCCACGGGCGCTGCAACGCAAAACTACGACCAACAGTCCAAGAACCACAGCTTCTTTGTGGAAGACAAGTACAAAGCTACCGAGAGGACGACTTGGACGGCGGCCTTGCAATACGACCGCGCTCGCCGCAAGGTTGTCGATGTGGGGACCAGCGCAACGGCAATTGCCAACAATTACGACTACACCTTCAGCCAATGGAGTCCACGTATTGGTGTGACACATGACTTCACGCCTTCTCAACAAGTGTTTGCCAGTGTGAGTCGCAATTTTGAGGCGCCAATATTTGGCACTGCAGGCAGTGCTACCACCGCCTTTCAAGCGCAGACCGGAACCACGTTCGAGGTTGGTACGCGTGGCGAGGCGCAGCGGGACAAACACCAATACGGTTGGGATGTCACGTATTACCGAGCCAATTTGCAAAATGAATTTCTCACCGCGTGCGCGAACGCATCGTGCACAAGCTCCACCACGACCAACGTGCCTCACTCTTTGCATCAAGGGGTGGAGATGGGCTTGAGCCACTTGTATGAAAAAACGTGGGATACACGTCTCGCTGTGCTCTACAGCGATTTCAAATTTGTAGACAACGCCTCGGTGGGCAACAACGCACTGCCAGGTTTCCCGCCCGTCATCTTGCGTGGCGAAGTGGTGTATCGCTTCGGAGCGCTGATGGATGGCAAACCCAGTGCCTACATGGGTCCGAAATTTGAGTGGGTACCTCGCCCAGCACCGATGGACTACGCCAACACGGTGTACAACGACCGCTATGCGTTGCTGGGATTCAAAGCCGGGCAGGCCATTGATCAAACATGGTCTTGGTTCTTGGATGCGCGTAACTTGGCTGACAAGAAATATGCCGCCACCACCAATATTGGCGCCAACTACACAGCACCCGCCACCGCCGGAGACGGACGTCGCTATTACCCCGGTGATGGGCGGTCTGTGTATGTGGGCGTTGAAGCGAAATTGAATTAATGCAACAGCGTGACGTGCGCAACAGCAAAGCACGTCACCCATCAGGAGAACATTCATTGAAAAACAAAATTCTTTCTGTACTCGCACTCGGCGCGTTCTGTGCCTTGCCTTTGGCTTCTGTGCATGCGCACATCGTGCTGACTGAGCCTCAAGCGGTTGCAGGCAGCTACTACAAAGCCACGCTGCGTGTCGGGCATGGCTGCAATGGCTCGGCTACCCATGGCTTGATCGTGCAAGTGCCTGCGGGCTTTGAAGGGGCGAAGCCCCAACCCAAAACAGGGTGGGCCCTTGCCACGCGCAAAGCCAAATTGGCGCAACCCTACAAGAGCCACGGCAAAACCGTGACGGACGATGTGGTGGAATTGCGCTGGACCGCCACCAGCAAAGACGTTGCGCTGCCTGACGACCAGTTTGATGAATTCGCCTTCATGGGCCGCTTGCCTGATCAAGCCGGCCCGCTGTGGGTGAAGGTTGTACAAACCTGCGAGACGGGGCAGACCAACTGGTCTGAAATTCCCGCCTCTGGCACGTCGACACGTGGTATGAAATTTCCCGCTGCGCTGTTAGAGGTGCAGCCTGCACACGCCCATGACCATCACCATTAACCCCCAGGAGTTTTTATGAAATTGTCTCAACACCTCATCGCTGCCGCATTCACCACGGTGCTGTCGGTCAGTGCCTTTGCTCAAAACATCAGCGTGACCGACGCTTGGACGCGCGCCACGGTGCAAGGCCAAAAAGCCACTGGCGCCTTCATGAAAATCACGGCCAAAGACAACGCCAAGCTCGTGGGCGTGAGCAGCCCTGTGGCCGGTGTGGCAGAGGTCCATGAAATGAAGATGGACAAAGATGTCATGAAAATGGCCGCTTTGCCCAATGGTTTGGACTTGCCCGCAGGCAAAACCGTCGAACTCAAACCCGGCGGCTACCACGTGATGTTGATGGACTTGAAAGCCCCCTTGGCCAAAGACAGCACCGTGCCTGTGACCTTGACGTTCCAAGACGCCAAAGGTGTGAAGACCCAGATGGACTTGAAAGTGCCCGTGGGCATGCAATCCCCCATGATGCAAAACCACAAGCCTGGCGAACACCACCACGGCGATCACAAGCACTGAGGGCAAACACGGACAGCCCGTCGGGCTGTCTGGGGCTGGGGTTTGGTTTAATGTGAGTCAACCACTCAACCCGTGCTTCCCACAGGAGACAGCCATGACCAACCCTGCCGGTTTTGATTTCACCAAGTTCGTTCCGGGCTTTGATTTTTTAAAGAATCTCACGCCGGGGGGCGGTGCTGCCGCCTCCACCGCGGCACCGGGGTGGGTGGCACCCACGCTGGACCCTGAAGAATTAGACAAGCGCATTCAAGAACTCAAGACCGTGCAGTTCTGGTTGGAGCAAAACACCAAAGCGGTGGCGGCCACCATTCAAGCGCTTGAAGTGCAACGCATGAC